>NZ_JCACKF010000042.1:97087-97428 GCF_059505245.1 Stenotrophomonas sp. | reverse complement strand
GGGGTGGCGGGCGCCACCCTTGGCGCAACGGGCCCCGCCACCCCCCCCCGCCCGGCCCCTGACAGTTTCCTGCGCGGCCCGCCACGGAATGGAAGAAGAAGATCAAAGGCAACAGCGGGTCGCGCGCTGCGCTTGCTCATCCCAAAACAAAAGAGGGACGCGGCGAAGCCGCGTCCCTCTTTCAAATTCCGTCCCGACAACCCAATGCTCTTCGATCCGTCACCGGGAATCTGCCAGAGGTGGGGCGGGGGGGGGCCCCCGGGGCCCGGGGGCCCCGGGAGGGGCCCCCCCGCCCCCCCACCGAGGGGGACGCGCGCGGCCCCCCGGGGGCCCCCCCCCCC
>NZ_JCACKF010000042.1:64109-97077 GCF_059505245.1 Stenotrophomonas sp. | reverse complement strand
CCCAGCTCCACCTTTCCCCCCACCTATCGCCCAAAACACCCCCAAACTATGTTTCCACCCCGCCCCCCGCTGCCACCACCCGCCCCACCCAGCTAGCAGCAATCCAGAGCCGCTCTTGACGTTGCTATTGCCGTTGCCGCTGCCTGCCGCAGGCAGCGCCCGCGGCCGCCGCCGCAAAGGAATCCCCTTAAATCTTCTTCGCCAGCGACTCAGCCAGGCCGGTGTAGCTGCCCGGGGTCATCTCCAGCAGGCGCTGCTTCGCATCCGCCGGCAGCTCCAGCCCCTGCACGAACGCACGCATCGACTCGGCGGTGATGCCCTGGCCGCGGGTCAGCGCCTTCAGCTGCTCGTACGGGTTCGGCAGGCCGTGGCGGCGCATCACCGTCTGCACGGCCTCGGCCAGCACTTCCCAGGCCGCGTCCAGATCGGCGTCCAGGCGCTGCGGGTTCACTTCCAGCTTGCCCAGGCCCTTGGCCAGCGAATCCAGTGCCACCTGGCTGTGGCCGAACGCGGTGCCCAGTGCGCGCAGCACGGTGGAATCGGTCAGGTCACGCTGCCAGCGGCTGATCGGCAGCTTCGCGCTGAAGTGCTCGAACAGCGCGTTGGCGATGCCGAAGTTGCCTTCCGCATTCTCGAAATCGATCGGGTTGACCTTGTGCGGCATCGTCGACGAACCAACTTCGCCTTCCTTCAGGCGCTGCTTGAAGTAGCCCAGCGAAACGTAGCCCCAGATGTCACGGGCCAGGTCGATCAGGATGATGTTGGCGCGGCGTGCGGCATCACCGATCTCGGCGATGTTGTCGTGCGGCTCGATCTGCGTGGTGTACGGGTTGAACACCAGGCCCAGGCCGGTCACGAAGCGCTCGGCGAAGGCTGGCCAGTCCACGTCCGGGTAGCTGGCGATGTGGGCGTTGTAGTTGCCCACCGCGCCGTTGATCTTGCCGGTCAGTTCGACCGCGGCAATCTGCCGGCGCTGGCGCTCCAGGCGCGCGACCACGTTGGCCAGCTCCTTGCCCAGGGTGGTCGGCGAGGCGGTCTGGCCGTGGGTGCGCGACAGCATCGGCTGGCCAGCCTGGGTGTGGGCCAGGGTGCGCAGGGTGCTGGCGATGCCGTCCAGGGTCGGCAACAGCACCTCGCGGCGGGCCTGTTCCAGCATCAGGCCGTAGCTGAGGTTGTTGATGTCTTCGCTGGTGCAGGCGAAATGCACGAATTCCAGCGCCGGGGCCAGCTCGGCGTCGTCCTTCAGCTGTTCCTTGATGAAGTACTCCACCGCCTTGACGTCATGGTTGGTAGTGCGCTCGATCTCCTTCACGCGCGCGGCCTGGGCCGGGCTGAAGCTGGCGGCCAGCGCGCGCAGGCGGGCGATGGCAGCGTCGGAGAACGGGGCCAGTTCGACGATGCCCGGCTCGGCGGCCAGGGCCAGCAGCCATTCCACCTCGACCGTGATGCGGGCCTTGATCAGGCCGTACTCGGAGAAGATCGGGCGCAGGGCGTCGACCTTGCCGGCATAGCGGCCATCGAGCGGGGACAGGGCGAGCAGGGCGGAATCGGACATGTCGGCAGGGCTGGGACGAGCGGCGGGGCCGATATTCTACGACGTGCCGGTCAGGTAGTGCCGGCCGCTGGCCGGCAACCACGCCCGGCCCACGCCGCCATGGCTTGCCGGCCAGCGGCCGGCACTACCCTTGCGCACGCACAACGGCCCTGCGGACGGAACGATCTGGCCCGTCCTCGTCATCCCACGCTGCGGGCAAGGGAGTATCGTTGGCGCAGCCGCCAGCCCGGGAAGCGACACCCTGCCAGCCGCCGCTTCCCTTTCCCCAACTGAAGTAGTGCGGAGTTGATGCAATGAGCAGAGCTGCAAGCAAGGGTTTCAGAATCGAACACGACAGCATGGGCGAGCTGCAGGTGCCTGCCGACGCCCTGTGGGGCGCGCAGACCCAGCGTGCCGTGCAGAATTTCCCGGTGTCGGGCCAGCGCATGCCGCGCGGTTTCATCCGTGCCCTGGGCCTGGTCAAGGGCGCTGCCGCCGGCGTCAACGCCGAGCTGGGCCATCTGCCCAAGAACGTGGCCAAGGCCATCCAGACCGCTGCCGCCGAAGTGGCCGCCGGCACCTGGGACGCGCAGTTCCCGATCGACGTCTACCAGACCGGTTCTGGCACGTCCTCGAACATGAATGCCAACGAGGTCATCGCCACCCTGGCCAACCGTGCCGGCAAGGCGGGCAAGACCGCGGTGCACCCCAATGACCACGTCAACCAGGGGCAGAGCTCCAATGACGTGATCCCGACCGCGTTGCGCGTATCGGCGGTACTGGCGGCACATGAGCAGCTGCTGCCGGCGCTGGTGCACCTGCGCAAGACCCTCGACAAGAAGGGCCGCAGCCTGCGCAAGGTGGTCAAGACCGGCCGCACGCACCTGATGGATGCGATGCCGCTGACCTTCGAGCAGGAGTTCGGCGCATGGTCGGCACAGCTGGCCTCGGCACAGGAACGCATCGAAGACAGCCTCAAGCGTGTGCGCCGGCTGCCGCTGGGCGGCACCGCCATCGGTACCGGCATCAATGCCGACCCGCGCTTCGGCGCGCAGGTGGCCAAGGCGTTGAAGCAGCAGACCGGGTTCAAGTTCGACAGCGCCGAGAACAAGTTCGAGGGCCTGGCCGCACAGGATGACGCGGTGGAACTGTCGGGCCAGCTCAATGCACTGGCGGTGGCGCTGATCAAGATCGCCAACGATCTTCGCTGGATGAACGCCGGTCCGCTGGCCGGGCTGGGCGAGATCGAACTGCCGGCGCTGCAGCCGGGCAGCTCGATCATGCCGGGCAAGGTCAACCCGGTGATTCCGGAAGCGACGGTGATGGCCTGCGCGCAGGTGATCGGCCACCACACCGCGATCACCGTGGCCGGGCAGACCGGCAACTTCCAGCTCAATGTCACCCTGCCGCTGATCGCGGTGAACCTGCTGGATGGCATTGGCCTGCTGGCCAATGTGTCGCGCCTGCTGGCCGACAGCGCGATTGCCGGGCTGAAGGTGCGTGAGGATCGCGTTGCCGAAGCATTGGCGCGCAACCCGATCCTGGTCACCGCGCTGAACCCGATCATCGGCTACGAGAAGGCGGCGGCGATTGCCAAGCGTGCCTACAAGGAGCAGCGTCCGGTGCTGGATGTCGCGCTGGAGGACAGCGGCCTGGATGAAGCCGAGCTGCGCCGCCTGCTGGACCCGGCCGCACTGACTGCCGGTGGCATCCACGCGGGGGGCGGTGGCGGCGGCGGTTGATCTGCCGGTCGTAGGGCCGAGCCCATGCTCGGTTGCTTCCTGGACCTGGGCCGAGCATGGGCTCGGTTCTACAAGAGGAAACGCCGCCCAGGGGCGGCGTTTTTTCAGCGACGGTCGGCGACGATGTTGCCGAAGGTGTCGGTGTAGTCCTTGAACTCGGGGATGCGCTGGACCAGGTCGGCCGGGATCACTTCCATGCCTTCCGGCGGCTGGATCTTCACCGGCTGCATGTTGGGATCGGCCGGGGCGGCGACCAGGGTGTTCTGGCGCAGCACCTGCAGCTTGCCGAACATGGTCTGCAGCATCTGCTTCTGTGCCTCGTCCAGCGGAATCTGGATCTCGTCCACCTTCATCGAACCATCACCGAGGATGATGATGTTCGGCGCCGGCGGGCGACGCACAGTGACCATGCCTTCGCTGACGGAGATCTTTGGCTTGCCGCGCTCGGCGCGGTGGTTGCGGTAATCCTTGTCACAGCCGACCAGGCCCAGGCAGAGCAGGGCGGCCAGCAGCAGGAACAACTTCTTCATGGCATTCGGTTCGGGGGCCTCCGGGGCCGCCATTGTAAGCCGGCCCGCGCACGACGGCCGGCAGCGGGGCGCCGCTGCCGGCCGGGTGCGCTGATCTGTCACAGGCCTAGCGCTTGACCACGGTGTCCTTGCCGCAGTCGTCGACGTCACTCTGGTCCATCGTTGCGTAGGGCTTGAACGCCGGCAGCTCGCGCGCCAGTGCCTGCTGGCTGGCCAGCATCGCCGGCAAGCGGTTGCAGATGCGCTTGGCCTGGGCTTCGATCTTCTCCGCCTCGGCATTGATCCGCTTCTCGATGCCTTCGCTGTCGCCGCTGAAGATGCCCTTCAGTGCCTCTCCGGCAGCGCTGGCGCCGAGCTTGGCGCCGGCCAGGCCGACATCCATGCCGTCCATCGCAATGGCGACGACGTGGCCGCGGTACTCCAGCAACCGCTGGCGCTGGGCCTCGTTGGCCGGCACGTCCTTGCCGTCGATCAGCAGGTGGCCATCCGGCGTGATCTCCGCACGCGGCTGCTTGTCGGCGGAGATGTTGATGTTGCCCTGGGTAATGTCCTTCCGGGCATCAACCATGGCCTCCTTGACGGTCTGGCCGACGCCCCTGGTGGCTTCGGCGACGCTTTTGCCGACGGTCTTGTCGGGCGTGGAAGAAGTGCCGCCGCAGGCGATCAGCGGCAGGCACAGCAGGATGGCAGGCAGCAGGCGCAGCAGGTTCATGGCAACTCCCTCGAATTGGTCCGGTGGCGGTTACTTGTTGCGGGGCAGGGTGACCGTGCCGCCGACGTTGCGGTGGCCGACATCGCCGCTGCCGCTGTGGTCGACGGTCAGGCTGCCGCGCACGCCGTCGACCTGGATGTCGCCCGAACCATGGCTGCGCACGTGCACGTTGCCGCCGATGTCGGACAGGTCGACATCGCCCGAGCCGACCACGCCGACCTCGACGTTGCCTTGCACGCGCTTGAACCCGATGTCGCCGGAACCGACCGTGTCCAGCCGGGCGTTGCCGCGGACATCGCTGATCTTCAGGTCACCGGAGCCGACGGTGCCGGTGACCGCATCGCCGCTGATGTTGCGCGCCTTGACGTCGCCGGAGCCGAGCGACAGCAGGTTCAGCGAGCCGCCACCGTCGATGTCCAGGTCACCCGAACCCACCGCTGCGTGGATGCTGCCGCGGGTGCCGCGAACGATCGCGTCGCCCGAGCCGACGTCCACGCTCAGCGACTGGGCGTTGTCCATGCTGGCATCGCCGGAGCCGACCTTGAGCTGCAGGGGCAGGTTGTCGGGCACGCTGCCACGGATGTCCAGCCAGGCATAGCTGTTGCCCAGGCTGATGCCGCTGTGGCGGCCGTCGCGGCGCAGGCTGACGACCAGCTTGTCGCCTTCCCTGCGCTGCTCCAGTACCAGCTGGTCCAGCCATTCCTGGCTGGAGGCGCAGGCGCGGCCATCGAGCTGGCCACCTCCCTTGCTGGCGACGACCTTCAGGTCATGCTGGTTCACCTCCAGCACCACCGCCTTGGCGCCGGACACATCCAGCTTCAGCGTGCGGGCGGCGGTGAACTTGCAGTTCGGAGCATCGGCGGCCAGCGCCGACAGAGGCAACAGCAACAACGCAGAACAGGCGAGCAGGGAACGCATGGGTGGTGCCTCCGGGTGGATGGAATCAGATCTCGCCGGCGCGCTTGCGCAGGCGGATGGCGAGGACGATGAACACGACACCGACGGCGGCACCGATCCATAGTTCCGGCATCGCCAGCGACTTCAGCTGCGAGGCCGGGGACATCAGGCTGACCACCGATTCGAGATCGCGACGCGTGCCTTCCTCGGCGCTGAGGCGATACACCAGGTCGGTGCCCGGCACGCCACCCAGCAGCAGGCGGCCAACGATGTTCTGCCAGAACCAGCCGGTGGTCAGGCCGATCAACGGCATCACCTTGGTGGTGCTGACAATGACGCCGGCGAACAGCGGCAGCATCACCGCCCACAGGAACGGTTTGGTGCGGGCCCAGGCCGAGCACAGCAGCAGCCAGCCGGCGGTGGGCAGGGCCCACAGGGCGTAGACCGGAATCCAGGCCAGGTGACCGGCGGCCAGGGTCAACGGGCTGGCCGGGCCCCAGATCAGGGTCATCGGGCTGCCACCGTGCATCAGCGCGACGATGCTGATCACCAGCATGAAGCCGAACATGGTGATGATGCCGGCGATCACCGCGATCAGCGGGGCCACGACCAGTGCGCTGATCACCTTGGACAGCACGGTCTGGGTGTCCGACAGCGGCAGCGACTTCCAGAACAGGATGCTGCGGTCGCGACGGTCGTCGTACAGGGCGCCCAGGCAGTAGAAGAACACCACGAAGGCCAGCACCAGGAACGGCCAGGCCGAGCTGAGCACCAGCGTCAGGTCGAGGCCGTTGCCGAGGTCGGCCAGGTCCTTGGCGCTGATGTCGCGGGTCAGCAGGGCCAGGTCCAGGCCGTTGATGTTCACGCTCTCGCCGTCGACATGCAGTGCGCCGTTGCGTGCTGCACGGTTCAGTGCAAACAGGCCGAAGGCGATGCCGACGGTGCTCATCACCAGCGAGATCAGGCCGGCGATCAGCGGCGCATACAGGAAACCGCCACGGTTCTCCCAGTACTCGCGCTTGAGCAGCCAGCGCAGGGTGCCCATCGGGCTGACGGGGTGGTTGACGGCAGTCATGCGTAGGTCCCCTTCATGATGGCGACGAACAGATCGGCCAGGCCCGGGCTGCGGGTCTCGCCAAGGGTGGAGAGCTGGGTGCGCGGCACACCGTCGAACAGCATTACGGTCTTGCCGAACGTCAGGCTGCGCTCGTCGATCGGCTTCAGCGCACGCGCGGTCTCCAGCTGGTCGGCGTTGACCAGAAGCTCGGTGTAGCGCTGGCCGACATCGTCCATTTCTGCATCGAGCACGATGCGACCATCACGGATGAACATGACGTCGCTGAGGATGTGCTCGATCTCCTCCACCTGGTGGGTGGTGACGATGATGGTCTTCTGTTCGTCGAAATAATCTTCCAGCAGGCGCTGGTAGAACTCCTTGCGGTACAGGATGTCCAGGCCCAGGGTGGGCTCGTCCAGCACCAGGATGCGCGCATCGATGGCCATCACCAGCGCCAGGTGCAGCTGCACGATCATGCCCTTGGACAGTTCGCGCACGCGCTGCTTCGGCTGCAGCTTGGTGTTGGCCAGGAAACGCTCGCAGCGGGCACGGTCGAAGCGCGGATGGACACCGGCGACGAAATCGATCGCTTCGCGGACCTTCAGCCAGCGCGGCAGCACGGCGACGTCGGCAATGAAGCAGATGTCGTTCATCAGCGCGTCGCGGTGCTGCCGCGGGTCGCGGCCGAGCACGCTCAACTCACCTTCCACCGAGGTCAGGCCGAGGATGGCCTTCAGCGCGGTGGTCTTGCCGGCGCCGTTGGGCCCGATCAGGCCGACGATGCGCCCGCTCGGAATGCTGAAGCTGGCATTGTCGAGGGCCACGGTGGTCTTGTAGGCCTTGCGCAGGCCTCGGGCGGTGATGACCGGTTCACTTGCAGTGCTATTCATCAGACTTTCCCCTGGGGCAGCAATTCGTCGAGGCTCAGGCCCAGGCGCTGGATGCGCTCCAGCACCGCCGGCCATTCTTCATTGAGAAAGCGCTCGCGCTCGCTGCTGCGCAGCTGCGTGGCCGCCTGCTCGGTCATGAACATGCCCAGGCCGCGGCGCTTCTCGACCAGGCCTTCATCGGCCAGTTCCTGGTAAGCGCGCGAAACGGTGATGGGGTTGAGCTGGTAGTCGGCGGCCACCTGGCGCACCGAAGGCAGGGCATCGCCCGGCTTGAGGATTCCGTCGAGCATCATGGCGATCACGCGCTCCTTCAACTGACGGTAGATGGGAGCGCCGTCGCTCCACTGGATGTCGCTCATATTCAGCTCCGTGGGGTCAGCGGCTGTGCGAACGAGAAATACGGCATGGACAGGGAGCTGTGCAGCCGACGCGGGGGAGGGGGGGAGGAATCGGCGTTCCCGGCCGGCGAAACGGATGCATCCTGCGCACTGTCGGCGGAGGCGGGGGCGGTTGGCATGGCCAGCCAGGCCAGCACGATCAGGGTCGAAACGGCAGCGGCCGCGGGTGCGGTGAGGTTGCGACGGATCCGGGCGTTCATGGCTCCCCCTGTCTCAGGTGACTGGTGTTGTATGCAACTATAACACCGGCACGCCTACGTGCAACCCCTTGCCGTGCCCAACTGATGGCAGGGGTGGTCAAGCCGCTGAAATATCCCCTTATCCCCTTGATTGAAAAGGGAAATGGAATTGTCGCGCGGGGCGATCACGCCCTGCCTTCCATTCAGCGTTGTCCATGCTATGTCATCCCTGCGCCGTTGAGGGTGGGTCCTCCCGGGAAAGGCCACGCCACGCAAAGCCGCCGGCACCCGCCGCAACAAGGGGCAACGGAGCCCGGTGCTATAGTTCGGCCGATTCCCGGCCGCTATCGGCCGGCCCTGTGAATGGCTACCGCGGACTGCTCTCGATGCCCCTGCCGACCGTTGTCCCGCGCCGACTGCGCGGCCTGTCCCTGTTGACCCTGCTGGTGGCCGGCCTGGCCGGTTCCGCCCATGTGCTGGCGGCCGATCTGCTGGACCTGGACTATCGCCCGCTGGCCAGCAAGCAGCAGGTCAACCTGCAGCAGCGCTACCACGGGCAGGTGCTGCTGGTGGTCAATACCGCAAGCAAGTGCGGCTATACCCCCCAGTACGAAGGCCTGGAGGCGCTGCAGAAGCGTTATGCCGGCCGCGGCTTTGCCGTGCTGGGTTTCCCGTCCAACGATTTCAAGGGCCAGGAACCGGGTGACGAGAAGCAGATCCAGGATTTCTGCACGCTTACCTATGGCGTCAAGTTCCCGATGTTCGAGAAGGTGCACGTCGTCGGTGCGGAGGCCACGCCGCTGTACCAGCGGTTGACCGCAGCCACCGGCGTGGCGCCGGGCTGGAACTTCCACAAATATCTGGTCGGCCGCGATGGCAAGGTCATCGCCCAGTTCGCCAGCAAGGTGACGCCGGACGATCCACAGCTGACCGCCGCCATCGACAAGGCGCTGGCCGTCGCTCCTACGCATTGATATCCGGCACGGATGCCTCGACATCGACGGCATGCGTGCGACAATGCTTCTTTTCGCGCCGACGTCGGCGCCCAGACACTTCCAGGAATGCAGCGAATGAAGATGGGAATGCGCGGCGCCGCGGCGTCGGTTCTGATTCTGGCGATGGGCACTTCGGGTGTCGCTCTGTCGCAACAACCGGCTGCCCCCGCAGCCGCCAAGGAGACCGCAACCTTGAATTCCCCCAAGCAGAAGCTCGGCTACGCCATCGGCCTGGACGTCGCCAAGTCGTTCACCCCGATCGCCGATGAGATCGATGTGGCCGCGCTGCGCACCGCCGTGGAACGTTCGTTCGAAGGCCTGCAGCCGCAGATCACCCAGGAACAGGCCAAGGCCACCGATGCCGCACTGCGCCAGGTCGTGATGGCCCGCAGCGGGCAGCAGGTGCCGGGCATGGCGCCGGGTTCGCAGCCGCCGAAGGTCGACCGCGTCAAGGTGTCGCAGATGATCGGTTCCTACTCGGTCGGCCCGTCGCTGGCACAGCTGAAGGACGACATCGATGTCGCCTCGCTGTTTGACGCGATCAGCACCGGCCTGAGCAAGGGTCAGCCGAAGATGACGGAAGCTGACGCGACCGCCACCATCCAGGCGTTCATGGGCAGCAAGCAGGCCGAAATGCAGGCCAAGGCCGCCGCTGCCGCGCAGACCAACCGCGAGGAAGGCAATGCGTTCCTGGCCAAGAACAAGACCCAGCCGGGCGTGGTGACCACCCCGTCGGGCCTGCAGTACCAAGTCATCCGCCCGGGCAGCGGTGAGCGTCCGCTGCCGAGCAGCAAGGTGCGCGTGAACTACGAAGGCAAGCTGCTCAACGGCACCGTGTTCGACAGCTCCTATGGTCGCCAGCCGGCCGAGTTCGGCCTGGACCAGGTGATCAAGGGCTGGACCGAAGGCGTCGCGCTGATGCCGGTCGGTTCGAAGTACCGCTTCTGGATCCCGGGCGAGCTCGCCTACGGTGAGAACGGCACCCCGGGTGGCCCGATCGGCCCGAACGCGACTCTGACGTTCGACGTCGAGCTGCTGGGCGTCCTGCCGTAAGCGACCACGGAGCCAGCACGGACATGCGCGTTGCGATTTTCGGTACCGGTTACGTAGGGCTGGTGACCGGTACCTGCCTGGCCGATGTCGGCCACCAGGTGGTCTGCGTCGATATCGACCAGGCCAAGGTCGATGGCCTCAACCAGGGCATCATCCCGATCTATGAGCCGGGCCTGGAACCGATGGTGAAGGCCAATCACGCCGCGTCGCGGCTGACTTTCACCACCGATGCCGCAGCCGCGATCGGCCACGGCCAGGTCGTGTTCATCGCCGTCGGCACGCCGCCGGACGAGGATGGCAGCGCTGATCTGCAGTACGTGCTGGCCGTGGCCCGCACCATCGGCCAGCACATGAGCGTGCCGACCGTGGTGGTCAACAAGTCGACGGTGCCGGTGGGCACCGCCGACAAGGTCCGTGCCGCCATTGCCGCAGAGCTGGCGGCACGTGGCGCCGACATCGCCTTCGACGTGGTATCCAACCCGGAATTCCTGAAGGAAGGCGACGCCGTTGCCGACTGCATGCGTCCGGATCGCATCATCATCGGTGCGACCAGCGCCGAGTCGGTGGCGGTGATGCGGCGCCTGTATGCACCGTTCAACCGCAACCACGACCGCGTGGTGGAAATGGACGTGCGCTCGGCCGAGCTGACCAAGTACGCCGCCAACGCGATGCTGGCGACCAAGATTTCGTTCATGAACGAAATCGCCAACATCGCCGAACGTGTCGGCGCCGATGTGGAGCAGGTCCGCCAGGGCATCGGCTCGGATCCGCGCATCGGCTGGCATTTCATCTACCCGGGCGCCGGCTATGGTGGCTCGTGCTTCCCCAAGGATGTGCAGGCGCTGGCCCGCACCGCGCAGCAGGCCGGCCTGGAGCCTAAACTGCTGAACGCCGTGGAAGCGGTCAACGATGCGCAGAAGGGCCATCTGTTCGCCCTGGTCCAGCGCCATTACGACAAGGGCGAGGACGAAGGCGTGCGTGGCAAGACCTTTGCCGTGTGGGGCCTGGCATTCAAGCCAAACACCGACGACATGCGCGAAGCCTCCAGCCGACGCCTGCTGGCGCAACTGTGGGAAGGCGGTGCGACGGTGCGTGCCTACGATCCCGAAGCGATGCATGAGGCGCAGCGCATCTTCGGTGAACGCGATGACCTGGTGTTCTGCAGCAATGCCAACGAGGCGCTGCAGGGCGCCGATGCACTGGTCGTGGTGACCGAGTGGAAGCAGTTCCGCAGCCCCGATTTCCAGACGCTGCGCGAGCAGTTGAAGGACGCGGTGGTGTTCGACGGCCGCAACCTGTACGAGCCGGCGGACGTGGAAGCAGCGGGCCTGGCGTATTACGGCATTGGCCGGGGGCGCTCGCTGCATGTCTGATCTGCTGCCAACCGAACGCGAGCAGGCGCTGGAAGCGCGCCTGGTCGAACTGGAAATGCGCGTGTCCTTCCAGGAACAGGCGCTGGCCGAACTGAGCGATGCGCTGGCCGATGCCCGCATGCAGGGCATGCGCAACGCCGACGTGCTGCGTGTGCTGCTGGAAGATCTGGGCAAGGTCCGCAACGCGCTGAATTCTTCCGATCCGGCGAGCGAACCGCCGCCGCCGCACTACTGATCCGAATCCTATGAGCGATACCCTCCGCGACCAGCTGATGGGCCTGGGCTTCAAGCCTGCGCCCAAGCCAGAGCGCAAGAATGATGGCCCCCGCCGTGACGGCCGCCCGCAGGGCAAGGGTGGCAACGGCAATGGAAAGCCGCAGGGCGCTGGCAAGGGCGAGCACAAGCCCGGCCAGCGTCGTGGTCCTGGCCATGGCGGCCCGGGCAAGCCTGGCCAGTCGCGTGGCCCGGGCCAGCAGGGCCCGCGCAAGCCGCGCAGCGCAGAAGAGATGGACCTGGCCAAGGCCTACGCCATCCGCGCGCAGAAGGAAAAGGAAGAGCGCATCGAAACCGAGCGCCTGAAGCAGGAAGAGGCGCGTGTGCGCCGCGAGGCCAAGGCCAAGCTGGAAGAACTGCTGAAGGACAAGGGCCTGAATGCCGAAGCGGCGGACATTGCCCGCCACTTCCCCTACGGCGGCAAGATCAAGCGCATCTATGTAACCGCCGAACAGCTGACCGCGCTCAACGCCGGTGAGCTGGGTGTGGTCCAGCTCAATGGCCGCTACCTGCTGGTGACCGCCGAGGTGCTGGCGCAGTGCGAGGCGGTGTTCGCCGCATCGGTGGCGCTGAAGGTCGATCCGAATGCGCCGGCCGAGGAAGATCCGTACGCGGACCCGCAGTACCAGGTGCCGGACGACCTGGTCTGGTAAACGCGTGACCGCCGCGGGCGCGCTGCCGTCGCGGCCGTGGGGGAAGGGATGACCGCTGATCCAAGCCGTGGCTACGTGCCGCACATTGACGGCCTGCGCGCGATCGCTGTGCTGGCCGTCATCGTGTTCCACCTGGACCCGGCCTGGTTGCCAGGCGGGTTCACCGGCGTGGATGTGTTCTTCGTCATCTCCGGTTTCGTGGTCAGCGCGTCGGTACACCGGCTGCCGCCGCTGTCGCTGGGGCAGTCGATGCTGCGCTTCTATGCGCGCCGCATCCGTCGCATCGCGCCGGCGCTGTTGGCTTGCCTGTTGCTGACTGCCGTGGCAAGCGTGCTGTTCATTCCCGAGTCCTGGCTCAGCGAAGCCAGTGACAGGACCGGACTGATGGCGTTCTTCGGCTTCAGCAACTGGGTGCTGGCAGCGATCGGCAACGACTATTTCGCGCCCAGGGCCGAATTCAATCCCTACACCCATACCTGGTCGCTGGGCGTGGAAGAGCAGTTCTACCTGCTGTTCCCGCTGCTGTTCCTGGCTTGGGCGCGCGGTGCACGCGGGCGCTGGATCAGCCTGGGCCTGTTCGCCCTGGTCAGCATGGCGTCGCTGCTGCATGCGGCGGTGCTGGGTCTGCGCGAGGCGCCGCCATCGTGGGCGTTCTATGCCACCAGCACCCGCCTCTGGCAACTGGGGGTGGGCGTGCTGCTGTTCCAGCTGCTGCATGTGCGCGAATCGCTGGACCCGGCAACCGGCCAGGCACTGAAGCGCGCCGCGCCGGTGTTCTCCCTGCTGGCCATGGTGGCGCTGGGCCTGCTGGGGTGGGCGTTGTGGTCCGCGCGTGCCGGGCGGTCACCGTGGCCTGACGGCGTGCTGCCGGCCTTCGCCACCGCGGGCCTGCTGTGGGCGCTGCATCATCATCCGCAGGCATGGGTGGCGCGCCTGTTGGCCAGCGCCCCGATGCGCCGTATCGGCCAGCTGTCGTACTCGCTGTACCTGTGGCACTGGCCGGTGTTCGTGCTGATGCGCTGGACCGTGGGCTTGCAGACACCCTTGCAGATGACCGCCGCGATGGCGTTGGTGCTGCTGCTGTCATGGCTGTCGTGGCGCTGGGTGGAACAGCCGTTCCGCGGCACGTTGGCGCAGCGCCTGCGTCCCGGGCGTTGGGTGCTGGCCGGCGCGGTCGTACTGCTGTGCGCCGCCGGCATCCAGACAGTGCTCTACCTGCAGGCGCCGCGGCTGTCGTTGAGTACGGTCAGCCGGCATCCGGCCGATTGGTACCCCAATGGCAAGAGCGTGGCCGGTGACTATCCCGAGTGCGCACTGGTGGTCGCCAAGCATCGTTTCGAAGGCGGTAGTGCGCGCACCTTTGCGCGTGGAGACTGCGACCGCCCGCTACCGGTTGGCGCGCCGAAGCGGGTGTTCGTTGCTGGTGATTCGCATGCGATGGCCTACATCGAACTGCTGCAGCGACTGGCCCTGGAAACCGGCTCGGCGGTCTCCCTCTATGGCCGCGGCGGATGCCCGCAGGTGAGCCTGCAGAAGTGGCGCGGTGCCGGTGCCGGTTGCGCTGATTTCGACGCCGCGGTGTTCGCCGATATCGCGCGGCGTGCGCAGCCGGGGGATGCCGTGGTGCTGGTGTCGTTGCGCGTGCCACGCCTTTCCGATCAGTTCGTGCTGTTCGATGCGCAGGCGCAGCTGGCGGGCGAACTGACGGCAGAGGCCGCGGCAGGACGCGACGCCGAAGTGGCCGAGGCGGTCGCGCAGTGGAGACCCCTGGCCGAGCGTGGCGTGCGCATCGTGCTGGAGGCGCCCAAGCCAGTGCTGCCAGCGCCTCCTTATCGCTGCTCGGACCGCTTCAATGCCCGCAACGAGGTCTGCCGCAACGGCCTGGACAGCACGCGCGTCGCGATGGAAACGTTGCGGGCACCCATGCTGGGCAGCCTGCAGCAGGTGGTCGATGGACTGCCAGGTGGCGTGCTGTGGGACCCGATGCCGGTGCTGTGCGACGACGCGTTATGTCCAGCCCAGCGCGATGGGCGGCCGCTGTTCTTCGATGGCGATCATCTCAGTGCGCATGGCAATCGGGTGCTGCTGCCCTCGCTGCAACAGGTTCTGTTGCAGCGCTGAGCCGGGCAGGGGTCAGCGCGCGTGGCTGTTCCGTCGCGCACGTATGAGCGGCAGGCTCAGTGCGAAGAAACAGAGCAGGGCACCAATCAGGGCGAAGCCGCTGCCGGCCAGGAACGCGGTGCGACCATCGTCGATCTTCCACAGTTGGCCGGCAATGAGTGCGCCGAGCACACCGCCGACACCGGACGAGAATCCGTACAGCAGCCCCTGGCCATGCCCATTGAGGCGACCGGGGAAGTAGGTCGCCAACATCTGCATCGCTGCTGCGAAGAACGCCGCAAAGCCCAGCGCGTGCGCGCTCTGCGCCAGCAGCATCACCGGCAGGTTTTCCGGGAACAGTGCGGTCACGGCCCAGCGCAGGCAGGAACTGACCAGCGCGATCAACAGCATCCAGCTGGCGTCATAGCGGCGGAAGAAGCGGCCGATGGTGAAGAACACGCCCACTTCGAAGACCACACCGATGGTCCAAAACAGGCCCAGGGTGGAGGTGCGGTAGCCGTGATGGTCCATGTAGACCGAAAAGAACGTGTAGTACGGGCCGAAAGACAGTTGCTCCATGAAGGCGGCCAGGAAGAACGCCAGCACCGGCGGTCGGCGCACGATCTGCCAGAAGCCGCTGGCGTCGCCGCCGGTCTTGCCGACGCCGCGCGCGTAGTGGTTGCTGAAGGCCGAGGCGACCAGCAGCGCGAACAGTGGCAGCATCATCCACGGCAGCAGCCCGGCGTGGTTGGCCGTGCCGTCATCTTCGATCAGCCAGCCGAACAGGGTCACGACGGCGATGAAGCCGAGCGAGCCCCAGACCCGGATCAACCCGTAGCGATGGCTGTCGTTGCCCAGATGGGTGAGGGTGATCGACTCGAACTGCGGCATCACCGCGTTGTAGAAGAAGCAGAACACCACCATCGCCGGGTACATCCACGGCTGTGGCAGCGGCAGCAGGAATACCGCGAAGCTGAGCAGGGTCAGCACGCAGCCCGCGCGCAGCAGGCGGATCGGTCGTGGCGATGCGGCCGCCAGCGAGGTCCAGGTGCTGGGCGCGATCACGCGGGTGGCGTACCACAGGCCCATCATCACGCTGATGGCCGTCACGCTCATGCCGCGCGCGCTCAGGAACAGGCTCCAGTACGGCGTGAACGCGCCCAGCGCCGCGTAGTAGAACAGGTAGAAGCTGGAGAGGCGTGCAACGGGAACGGTCATCGCGGAATGATGAGGCAAAAAAGGGGACGGAGGGAATTAAGTCGCGAATGCATAAACGACTTAATCCCCTCCGTCCCCTTTTTGTGTCATTCGGGGTCGTAGTCGAGGTTGGAGGCCAGCCAGCGTTCGGCCTGGGCGCGGTCCACGCCCTTGCGGCGGGCGTAGTCGCTGACCTGTTCGCGGCTGAGCCGGCCGACCACGAAGTACTGGCTCTGCGGATGGCTGAAGTAGTAGCCCGAGACAGCGGCCGTGGGCAGCATCGCGAAGCTCTCGGTCAATTCCATGCCGGCGTTTGCTTCGGCCTGCAGCAGGTCGAACAGGCGCCGTTTCTCGCTGTGTTCCGGGCAGGCCGGATAGCCAGGCGCCGGCCGGATACCGCGGTACTGCTCGTCGATCAGGGCGTCGTTGTCCAGCGCCTCGGCGCGCTCATGGCCCCAGAATTCGGTACGCACGCGCTGGTGCAGGCGCTCGGCCAGCGCCTCGGCGAGGCGGTCGGCCAGTGCTTTCAGCAGGATCGCGTTGTAGTCGTCATGCTCGGCCTCGAAGCGCGCGACGTGCGCGTCGATGCCGATACCGGCAGTGACTGCGAACGCGCCGATCCAGTCCTGCTTGCCACTGTCGAGGGGCGCGATGAAATCGGCCAGGCAGAAGTCCGGGCGCTCGGCAGGCTTGTCTACCTGCTGGCGCAGGAAGTGCAGGGTGGTTTCGCCCTGCGGGTGCTGCACGCGGACGTCGTCGCCGATGCTGTTGGCCGGCCACAGGCCGAACACGGCCTTGGCCGTCAGCCACTTCTCGCCGACGATGCGCTCGAGCATCGCGCGCGCATCGCGGTACAGCTCGCTGGCCTGGGTGCCGACAATCTCGTCGGTGAGGATGGCCGGGAACTTGCCGGCCAGTTCCCAGGCCTGGAAGAACGGTGTCCAGTCGATGTAGTCGACCAGTTCGGCCAACGGGTAGTCGTCGAACACATGCAGGCCGGGCTGGTTCGGTGCCGGTGGCGTGTAACTGTCCCAGCCACCCTGGAACTTCTGCGCGCGTGCATGCTCCAGCGTGACCAGGCGCTTGGCGTCGCCACGGTTGCGATGGCGCGCGCGGATTTCGGCATAGTCGGCCTCGTTGGCGGCGACGAAGGCCTCGCGCAGGTCGCGCGAGATCAGCGACTGGGCCACGCCCACCGCGCGCGAGGCGTCCTTCACCCATACCGTCGGGGCCTTGTAATGCGGGTCGATCTTCAGCGCGGTGTGTGCGCGCGAGGTGGTGGCGCCGCCGATCAGCAGCGGCAGGTCGAAACCCTGGCGCTCCATCTCGCGGGCGACGTGGCTCATCTCCTCCAGCGACGGGGTGATCAGTCCGGACAGGCCGACCAGGTCGGCGTTGTGCTCGCGGGCGGCATCGAGGATCTTCTGCGCCGGCACCATCACGCCCAGGTCGACCACCTCGAAGTTGTTGCAGGCCAGGACCACGCCGACGATGTTCTTGCCGATGTCATGCACATCGCCCTTCACCGTCGCCATGATGATCTTGCCATTGCTCTTGGCGGTATCACCGCTGCGTGCCTTCTCCGCCTCGATGTACGGCAGCAGGTAGGCCACCGCCTTCTTCATCACGCGTGCGGATTTCACCACCTGCGGCAGGAACATCTTGCCGGCACCGAACAGGTCGCCCACGATGTTCATGCCGTCCATCAGCGGGCCCTCGATCACGTCCAGCGGGCGGCTGGAGGCCTGCCGGGCCAGCTCGGTGTCTTCCTCGACAAAGGCATCCAGGCCGTGCACCAGCGCATGTGCCAGGCGCTGCGCCACCGGCTTCCCGCGCCAGGCCAGGTCCTCGGTCTTCGCCGCGCCCTTGCTGCCCTTGTAGCGCTCGGCGATCTCCAGCAGGCGCTCGGTGGCATCGCTGCGGCGGTTGAGGATCACGTCCTCGACGCGCTCGCGCAGCTCAGGCTCCAGCTCGTCGTAGATCGGCATGGCGCCGGCGTTGACGATGCCCATGTCCATGCCGGCGGCGATGGCGTGGTAGAGGAACACCGAGTGGATGGCCTGGCGCACCGTTTCGTTGCCGCGGAACGAGAACGAGACGTTGGAGACGCCGCCGGAGACGTGGCAGTACGGCAGGGTCTGCTTGATGATGCGGGTGGCTTCGATGAAGTCCACCGCATAGTTGTCGTGCTCTTCGATGCCGGTGGCGACGGCGAAGATGTTCGGGTCGAAGATGATGTCCTGCGGCGGGAAGCCGATCTCGTCGACCAGGATGCGGTAGGCGCGGGTGCAGATCTCGACCTTGCGCGCGCAGGTATCGGCCTGCCCGCTTTCATCGAAGGCCATGACCACCGCGGCGGCGCCATAGCGCAGGACTTTGCGCGCGTGTTCGCGGAACAGCGCCTCGCCTTCCTTCAGCGAGATCGAATTGACCACGCTCTTGCCCTGCAGGCACTTCAGCCCGGCCTCGATCACGCTCCACTTGGAGGAGTCGACCATGACCGGGATGCGGGCGATGTCCGGCTCGGACATGATCAGGTTGAGGTAGCGGGTCATCGCCGCTTCCGAATCGATCAGGCCCTCGTCCATGTTGACGTCGAGGATCTGCGCGCCGCTGGCGACCTGCTGGCGGGCGACGTCCACCGCTTCTTCGTAGCGGCCTTCCTTGATGAGCTTGCGGAACTGCGCACTGCCGGTGACGTTGGTGCGTTCGCCGACGTTGATGAACAGCAGGTCCGGAGTGATGACCAGGGGTTCCAGGCCGGACAGGCGGGTAGGGCGGACAGGCGTCATGGCAGGCGTCGGCTCAACAGCAAGAGGGCGGGAAGTGTGGAACGGTGGCGGCGACATTCATGCGGCCTGCTCCTGGACACCGGGCAGGGCGCGCGGCGGCAGCCCGGCCACGGCGCGGGCGATCGCACGGATGTGGTCGGGGGTGGAGCCGCAGCAGCCGCCGACCAGGTTCAACAGGCCATCCTCGGCGAAGCCGCGCAGGGTGGTGGCCATCTCTTCAGGCGTTTCGTCGTACTCGCCGAAGGCGTTGGGCAGGCCGGCGTTGGGATGTGCGCTGACGTAACAGTCGGCGACCTGCGAGAGGGTTTCCACGTGCGGGCGCATCGCCTCGGCGCCCAGCGCGCAGTTCAAGCCGATCGACAGCGGGCGCGCATGCGCCAGTGACGCATGGAAGGCCTCGGCGGTCTGCCCGGACAGGGTGCGCCCGGAGGCGTCGGTGATGGTGCCGGAGATCATCACCGGCAGGCGTGCACCACGCGCGTCGAAGGCCTCCTCCAGCGCATACAGCGCGGCCTTGGCATTGAGCGTGTCGAAGATGGTCTCGACCATGAGGGTGTCGGCGCCGCCATCGATCAGGCCCTCGATGGCTTCGCGATAGGTGTCGCGCAACTCGTCGAAGCTGGTGTTGCGGAAGCCCGGATCGTTGACGTCGGGACTGATCGAAGCGGTGCGGCTGGTGGGACCGATCACCCCGATCACGAAGCGCGGCTTGCCCGGCGTGGCCGCAGCCACCGCATCGCAGCAGGCGCGTGCAACGGCGGCGCCGGCCTTGTTCAGCTCGTACACCAGGTGTTCGAGGTGGTAGTCGGCCTGGCTGACCGAAGTGGCGTTGAAGGTGTTGGTCTCGACCAGATCCGCCCCGGCGTCCAGGTATGCGGTATGGATGTCGGCGATGACCTGCGGCCGGGTCAGCAGCAGCAGGTCGTTGTTGCCCTTCAGGTCATGGCCTTCCGGCGTGCCGTGGTCGCAGCCGGGACCGTGCGCATGGTCATAGCCACCGGCGAATCGCTCGCCGCGGTAGTCGTCTTCCTGCAGGCCATGGCGCTGGATCATCGTGCCCATCGCGCCGTCGATGATCAGGATCCGCTCGCGCAGGGCGTGGAGCAGGGCGTTTGCACGATCAGGATGTAGCCAGGGCAGGGCGGGCATGGTGGTCTCGGGCTCAGGGCTTGTTGGCGATCAGCGAAATCACTTCGAAGTGCGGCGGACGCTTCTCGCGGGTGACCGTTTCCAGGCTGGACACCTGCAGGCCGGCCTTGTCGACGAACTTGCGCAGCTCCTTGTCGCTGAAGCCGAGGTTGACGTGGCCATAGGCCTCCACCGCTGCCTTGTGCTCGTGACGGGCCAGGCTGCACAACAGCAGGCGGCCGCCCGGGCGCAGCACGCGTGCGGCTTCGGTTACGGCCTGCGCCGGCTTGCTGGCATAGGTCAGCGCGTGCATCAGCACCACCAGGTCGAAGCTGCCGTCCTTGAACGGCAGGGCATGCATGTCACCCTCGCGGACTTCCACATTGGGCAGCCGGCGCAGGCGCTCGCTGGCAGCGGCGACCACGCGCGCGCTGGTATCGATGCAGATGTAGCGCTTGGCGTGGGGGGCGACCAGTTCGGCCAGCACGCCGTCACCGGAGGCGATGTCCAGCACGTCGCCGGTCTCCAGCAACGGCAAGGCGGTGCGCGCCAGCGCCTCCCAGGTACGGCCCGGAGAGTAGTGGCGCTCCATGTCGCCGGCCACGCTGTCGGCCCAGTTCTGGTCCGAGGCGCGGTGGGCCAGCACTGCAGCCACGCGCTCGGCATCCTGGCGCAGCAACGGGTCGTCGCTTCCGTTGCTCAAGGCATGCCACAATGCACGCTGCGCCGGGTCCAGCTGGGCTTCGTCGAAACGGTAGTAGGCCGACACGCCGGCACGGCGGTCGCGGACCAGGCCGGCTTCCTTCAGGCGCGCCAGGTGGGTGGACACGCGCGGCTGCGCCAGCCGGGTGATTGCCGACAGTTCGGCCACGGTCAGTTCCTCCTGCTCCAGCAGCGCCAGCAGGCGCACGCGGGTGGCATCGGCGAACACCTTCAGGCGGGTCGACCAGTCTTCCAGATCCATAAATATCTACCTATCGCGATATAGAGATATATTCGCCGAAAGGGCCTGCCGCGGTCAAGTCGCCAGCGTACGGAAGCAGCCGGCCCCCGGTACAATCGGAGCACCTGGGCGCGCCGTGTGCGGCCCATAACTTCATGTACCCGGGAGGGTGTTGTGGATTTCAGCTTTACCGAAGAGCAGTTGATGCTGCAGGACGTGGCGCGGCGCATCGCGCAGGAAAAGATCGCCCCCAGCGCGGAGCACCATGACCGTACCGGCGAGTTCCCGCTGGACAACATCCGCCTGCTGGGCGAGAACGGCCTGATGGGCATCGAAGTGCCGACCGAGTACGGCGGTGCGGGCATGGACCCGGTTGCGTACGTGCTGGCGATGGTGGAGGTCGCCGCCGCCGACGCCGCTCACTCGACCATCATGTCGGTCAACAACTCGCTGTTCTGCAACGGCATCCTCACCCACGGTACCGAGCAGCAGAAGCAGACCTACGTGCGTGCCATCGCCGAAGGCACCGCCATCGGCGCGTTCGCGCTGACCGAGCCGCAGTCCGGTTCCGATGCCACTGCCATGCGCTGCCGCGCGGTGAAACAGGCCGACGGCACCTTCGTCATCAATGGCAAGAAGAGCTGGATCACCTCCGGCCCGGTGGCCAAGTACATCGTGCTGTTCGCGATGAGCGAGCCGGACAAGTGCGCGCGCGGCATCACCGCCTTCCTCATCGATACCGACAAGGCCGGTTTCGGTCGTGGCAAGACCGAGCCCAAGCTGGGCATCCGCGCCTCGGCCACCTGCGAGATCGAGTTCAATGATTACGTGGCGCAGGCCGAGGACGTGCTGGGCCAGGAAGGCGAGGGCTTCAAGATCGCCATGAGCGTGCTCGATGCCGGCCGCATCGGTATCGCCTCGCAGGCCATCGGCATCGCCCGTGCCGCCTATGAAGCGACCCTGGAGTACGTGAAGGAGCGCAAGGCCTTCGGTGCCGCCATCGGCACCTTCCAGATGACCCAGGCCAAGATTGCCGACATGAAGTGCAAGCTGGATGCAGCGCTGCTGCTGACGTTGCGCGCGGCTTGGGTGAAGGGCCAGGGCAAGCGCTTCAGCAACGAAGCCGCCATCGCCAAGCTCACCGCCTCGGAAGCGGCGATGTGGATCACCCACCAGGCGGTGCAGATCCACGGCGGCATGGGGTACTCGAAGGAGATGCCGCTGGAGCGTTACTTCCGTGATGCCAAGATCACCGAGATCTATGAAGGCACCTCGGAAATCCAGCGCCTGGTGATCGCCCGCAACGAGACCGGACTGCGCTGAGACGCAACGGCCGCGCCGCTGCAAGGGCGGCGCGGCCGGTCGATCCGCGCCACGCGTGGATGCGCTGTGCTCTTGGCCGAACGATGCCGGATCTGTTCCAATGCAGGCCGTTTCCATACGGTCTGCACAGATGATCTATCGTGGTTGGGGAATCCTGACACTGATCACGCCGATCGCAGCGATCCTGCTGCTGGCGTATTTCTTCCCGCACGCAGGCCCCAAGGGCAACACCCCACTCTCGCAGGTGTTGCTGGGTGCCAGCATTGGCGTGGCGGTGAACGTGCTGCTGGGCCTGTGGCTCAACCGGGCACCCCGGCAGAAGGGCGAAGTGGCGCCCCATCATTTCTTTTTCGTGCCGATGCAGTGGGCTGCACTGGTAATCGTGGCAGTGTGCGTGGTGGTCGCGCTGTTGCGCTGAGACGTGACTCGAACGGAGCCCACCAAGGTTGGCGGCTACCGGGCATGCCGTTGCCCTGGTAGATGCCAACCTTGGTTGGCATGAATTCAAAGGCGGCAAGAAAAAGGCCCCGGATCGCTCCGGGGCCTTTTCGTTTCAGCGCACTGCCGGATCAACGATCCGGGCGGTGTGCAGCATCCGCGTCGCGCTGGCGTTCCATGAACTCCTTGGACGGTTCATCCAGCTTGTCGCCCAGCATGCGGCGCACGACCACGAAGAACACCGGGATCATCAGCAGGCCGAGCAGGGTGGCGAACAGCATGCCGCCGATCACGCCGGTACCGATGGCGTGGCGGGAGTTGGCGCCGGCGCCGGTGGAGATCGCCATCGGGATCACGCCCATGATGAACGCGAACGAGGTCATCAGGATCGGGCGGAAGCGCAGGCGGGCCGCTTCGATGGTGGCATCGCGCAGGTTCTTGCCGGCTGCGCGCTGCTCCACCGCGAACTCCACGATCAGGATCGCGTTCTTCGCGGCCAGGCCGATCACGGTGATCAGGCCGATCTTGAAGAACAGATCGTTGGGCAGGCCGCGCAGCATCGACAGGCCCAGTGCGCCCAGCACGCCCAGCGGCACCACCAGCAGCACTGCCACCGGGATCGACCAGCTTTCATACAGGGCGGCCAGGCACAGGAACACCACCACGATGGACAGCACCAGCAGCAGCGTGGCGGCATTGCCGGCCAGGATTTCCTGGTAGGACATGCCGGACCAGTCGTAGCCGAAGCCGGCCGGCAGGTCGTCGTTGACGATGCTCTCCATGGTCTGCATCGCTTCGCCCGAGCTGGTGCCCGGTGCCTGCGAGCCGACGATGTTGATCGCCGAGTAGCCGTTGTAGCGGCTCAGCGACGGCGGTGCCGACACCCATTCGGACTTGACCACCGTGTTGAGCGGGATCATCGCGTTGGTGCCATCGGCGTTCTGGGTCAGGGTGGAGGGGCTGTAGAAGCTCTTCAGCGACTCCTGGCCGGTGCGGTACGGGCCATCGGCCTGCATGGTCACGCGCTTGATGCGGCCTTCGTAGAAGAAGTCGTTGACATAGACCGGGGCCAGCATCAGCTGGATGGTGCTGTACACGTCCGACACCGACATGCCCATCGACTGCGCCTGCACGCGGTCCACGTGCAGCTGCAGCTGCGGGGCGTTCTCCAGCCCGTTCGGACGCACGCCGACCAGGGCTTCGGGCTTCTGCGCGGCCTTGCCCAGCAGGATGTTGCGCGCCTGGGTCAGCTGTTCGTAGCCGGCACCACTGCGGTCCTGCAGCCACATGTCGAAGCCGCCGAACTGGCCGAGGCCCTGCACGGTGGGCAGGTTGACCACGAAGATCTGCGCTTCCTTGATGCCGTAGAACGCGCCGTTCATGTTCTGGATGAACTCGGGCGCGGTGAACTTGCGTTCCTCCCACGGCTTCAGGCGGATGAAGCCCATGCCCACGTTCTCGCCGGAACCGACGAAGCTGAAGCCGGCCACCTGCAGCATGCCTTCATAGCCATCCTGCTTTTCCAGGATGCCACGCATCTGCGCGAACACTTCGTTGGTCTGGCCCTTGGTCGAGCCCGGCGGCAGCTGCACGATCGCCAGCGCATAGCCCTGGTCTTCTTCCGGCAGGAAGCTGCCCGGCATGCGGGTGAACAGGAAGCCGCACAGCGCGGTCAGCACCACGAACAGGATCATCCAGCGCGGCGCATGGCGCACCGCCGAGGTGATGTGGCCCACGTAGGTGTGGCTGATCTTGTCGTAGTACTTGTTGAAGGTGCGGTAGACGATGTTCGGGTTGTCGTTGTGCGTCGGCTTGAGGAAGGTCGCGCACAGCGCCGGGGTGAAGCCCAGTGCCAGGAACGCCGAGAACGCCATCGAGATGGCGATGGTCAGGGCGAACTGCTTGTAGATCTCACCGGCGGCGCCGCCCTGCAGGGCGGACGGGATGAACACCGCCGCCAGCACGACGGTGATCGCCACCACCGCGCCGGTGATCTGGGTCATTGCCTTCTGCGTGGCCGGCTTCGGCGCCAGGCCTTCCTCGCTCATGATGCGTTCGACGTTCTCGATCACCACGATCGCATCGTCGACCACGATGCCGATCGCCAGCACCATCGCGAACAGGGTCAGCTGGTTGATCGTGAAGCCGATCATCCACATGCCCAGGAAGGTACCGAGCAGGGCGACGGGGATGACCAGGGTCGGGATCAGTGTGGCGCGGAAGTTCTGCAGGAAGATCAGCATCACCAGGAACACCAGCAGGACCGCTTCAAACAGGGTCTTGACCACTTCCTGGATCGAGATCTTGACGAAGGTGGTGCTGTCGTACGGCGAGAACCAGGTCACCCCGGACGGGAAACTGGGCTGCAGCTCGTCCATCTTGGCGCGCACCGCTTCGGCCACGTTCAGGGCGTTGGCGCCCGGCAGCAGCTGGATGGCGAAGGCGCCGGTCGGCTTGCCGTTGTACTGGGTGTCGAAGCCGTAGTTGTTGGCACCGAAGGCGACGCGGGCGATGTCCTTGAGCAGCACGCGCGAGCCATCGGCGTTGGCGCGCAGGATGATGTTCTCGAATTCCTGCGGCGAGCTGAAGCGGCCTTCGGCCGAGACCGTGGCGGTGAAGTGCTGGCCTTCCGGCGACGGGTCCGAACCCAGCGCACCGGCGGCGAACTGCACGTTCTGCGCACGTACCGCGGCCAGTACCTGGCTGGCCGACAGGCCATAGCCCTGCATCTTCTCCGGGTTCAGCCAGATGTTCATGGCGTACTCGGAACCGAACTGCTGGGTGCTGCCGACGCCGGGGATACGCGAGACCTGGTCGAGCACGCGCGAGCCGACGATGTCGTTCAGGGCGTCACGGTTGATGGTCGGGGTATCGGACTGCAGCGCCACCACCATCAGGAAGCCGGCATTGGCCTTGGCCACCACCACGCCCTGCTGGGTCACTTCCGAAGGCAGTCGTGGCGTGGCCAGCGACACCTTGTTCTGCACCTGCACCTGGGCGATGTCCGGATCGGTACCGGTCTCGAAGGTCAGGGTGATCTGCGCGCGGCCGTTGGAGGCCGACGAGGAGCTGAAGTACAGCAGGTGATCGATACCGGTCAGCTGCTGCTCGATCACCTGGGTGACCGATTTCTCGGTGGTGTCCGCGCTGGCGCCCGGGTAGGTCGCCGAGACGGTGACCTGCGGCGGGGCGATGTTGGGATAGGACTCCACGCCCAGGTTGAGGATCGCGATCACGCCGCTGAGCGAGATCAGGATCGCAACCACCCAGGCGAAGACTGGATGTTCGATGAAAAATTTAGGCATGACGGAAGGTTCCCGTTACTGCTTGTTCGAATCGGTGGCGGCCGGCTTGGCCGCATCGGCCTGTTCCGGCTTGGCCGCGTCGGCCGGTGCCTTGCCTGCCGCCGGTGCTGCGCCCGCCGGAGCGGCGCCGCCTGCGGCAGGCTTGCCGTTGGCGTCCTGCCCCGGGGTCCACGGCTTGGCCACCGCCGGTGCACCTTCCTTGACCTTCTGCACGCCGGCCACGATCACCTTGTCACCGGCGGCCAGGCCGTCGCTGACCAGCCAGTTGCCGTTCTGCGCGCCATCGGTCTTCACGTTCTTGCGCACCACCTTGCCGTCGGCACCGACCACCATCACGTAGCCGCCGGTGGTGTCACGCAGCAGCGCCTGCTGCGGCACCAGGTAGGCATTGTTGCGCTCGCCCAGGTTGGCCTGGAAGCTGACGAAGGCGCCCGGCAGCAGGATCTGCTGGGGGTTCGGCAGCAGCGCACGCAGCGACACCGCACCGGTGGCCGGGTCGACCGTGGTCGAGGAGAAGTCCAGCGTGCCCGGCTCACCATAGGTGCTGCCGTCGGCCAGCTTGACGTTGACCGTGGCCTTGCCGTCGCCGGACAGCGCCAGCGAGCCCTTGGCCTGCTGCGCGCGAAGCTGGGTCAGCTCATCCACGCTCAGCGAGAAGTTCACATACAGCGGGTCGAGCTGGTCAACGGTGGTCAGCAGGGTCACATCGCCCTGGCCGACCAGCGCGCCCTCGGTGACCTGCTGCTTGTTGGCCACGCCACTGATCGGCGCGGTCACTTCGGCGTAGCCCAGGTTGATCCGCGAAGAGGTCACTGCCGCTTCGGCCTGCTTGACGGCGGCCAGGGCGGTGCGCTCGGCCGATTCGGCGTTGTCCAGGTCGGACTTGGAGACGAACTGCTGCGGCGCCAGCGAGCGCGCGCGATCGGCGGCGACCTTGGCATTGGCGTAGGTGGCGCGGGCCGAAGCCAGCTGGGCCTCGGAGGCGTTGAGCGAGGCACGCAACGGCGCCGGGTCGATCAGGAACAGGGTCTGGCCCTGCTTGACCTGCGAACCTTCCTGGTAAACGCGCTTGAGCAGCACGCCGGGTACGCGTGCGCGGACGTCGGCGCTGCGGAACGGCGACAGGCGGCCGACCAGCTCGCGCTGCAGCGGCAGGGTCTGCGGCTTGGCGTCGATCACGCCCACCTCCGGCGGCGGGGGCGTCTGCTGTTCCGGCTTCTTGCAGGCAGCCAGCGCGACAGCAACGGCGCACGTCAAGGCAAGGGTGCGGAGTGGGGCGGTCATCAGGAGGAACTCCGGGGTTGGTTTGTAGACGGGGCCGGCGACGGCTGTGGCGCGAACGCGCGCAGGAAGCTGTCGACGGAGAACTCTGCCCAGCGCCGACGCAGGAGCGCGTCATCACGATGGGGGGTATGGAAGCGCTGTTTGTCGAAATCCTGACCGGCGATCATGCTCAGCAGCAGTTCGGCCATGAAGTGCGGGTCGTCATGCCGGAGCTGGCCTTGCATGCAAACGGTTTCAATCCATTCAGCAAGATGAAGCGTCAGCGCGCCGGCACCGTGCCGGTACAGCGTACGCGCCTCTTCGGGAAACTGGGCTGCCTCGGCTGCAATCAGCCGGCAGGCCTGTCCTACGTGCGGTTGGTTGAAATGCTCCAGGAAGTCGGTGGCGAACTGGAGAAGGCTGGCACGCAGGTCGTCACCGCGGAGTGCACGCAGCATGGCCCCGGTGGCGTGGCCGACGTGGCGCTGCATCACCCGGCGCAGCAGTTCCTGCTTGCTGCCGTAGCGCGAGTACAGGGTCTGCTTGGAGCAGCCGGCATGCTGGGCCACCGCGTCCATGCTCATCTGCATGCCCTGCTCGGCCAGCAGTCTGCGCACGGCATCGAACACGCGCTCATCGCGCGCGTCGAGGGCAACGGGGAGGTAGGCCGGGTTCACGCGGTGGACTATACCGTCCAGTTCAGGATTGTGGAATCGAATCGGCGTCGCCGCGTGTGTCTTCCGGTAACACGCTTTGCCGATCCTGTCGGCAGTGCTGAAGCAGGCGCCAGCTCCATACCGGAGCGAACTGAATAGGCGTCTAAACCGCAGCAAACCCGAATCTGCTTATTCCGTCCTGCAGCAAGGCCTTTTCGTGCGGTAGGGCTACAATTTCATTTTCCCAACTGAGCAAGCGCATCGCTCTGCCATGAAACCGCAAAAAACCGCAGCCAAGACCGTGAAAAACAAGACGAAACCAGCAGAGTCGGAGGTCGCAGTGACCGCTGGTTTCTCCCTGGAGCCGGTGTACACGGCCTTGCGCAAGCGCTACCCCGCGGCCGCACAGGCCGAAGCGGTGGCCTTCGCCACTGACTTCTACAAGCGCATGGAATCGGACGAGTTCCCGCACCACAGCGCTGAAGAGTGGGCCGCGCTCGCGGCTGAGACGCTGGAATTCGCCCGTGCCCGCAAGGCCGGCAAGGCCAACGTCCGCGTGTTCAATCCGACTGCGAAGGCCAACGGTTGGGAATCGCCGCACACCGTGCTGCAGATCGTCAACGACGACATGCCGTTCCTGGTCGATACCGTCACCATGTCGCTGGCCGAGCAGGGCGTGGGTGTCCACGTGCTGGGCCACCCGGTGCTGCACTTCACCCGCGACAAGGCCGGCAAGCTGGTCAAGGTCGGCGAGGGCGATGCCGAGTCGGTGATGCTGCTGGAGATCGACCGCCAGCCGGCCGACGCCATGGCTGCCATCGAACAGGCCATCAACAAGGCGCTGGACGAAGTGCGTGCGATCGTGCGCGACTGGCAGCCGATGAAGGACAAGGCGCTGGCGCTGGCCGACGACCTCGGCAGCCGCCAGCTGCCGGTCGACGACGCATCGCGCAAGGAAGCACAGGAGTTCCTGCGCTGGGCCGCCGACAACCACTTCACCTTCTTCGGCTACCGCGAATACCGCGTCGAGAAGCAGGGCAAGGAAGAGGTGCTGGCGCCGCTGAACGACACCGGCCTGGGCCTGATGCGCGGCAAGGACAAGTCCGCCGCCCGTCCGGTCAAGACCCTGGCCGCGCAGGGCCTGAACACCACGTCCGGTCTGAAGGATGCGCTGATCCTGACCAAGACCAATGCCCGTTCGCGCGTGCATCGCGCTGGCTACATGGATTACATCGGCGTGCTGGAATTCGACGCCAAGGGCAAGATCATCGGCGAGCAGCGCTTCCTCGGCCTGTTCACCTCCAGCGCCTACAACCGCCGCCCGTGGGAAATCCCGCTGGTGCGCCAGCGCCACGAGCACGTGATGAAGCAGTCGGGCCTGGCCCCGGCCAGCCACAGTGGCAAGGCCCTGCGCCACATCCTGGAAACCCTGCCGCGCGAAGAACTGTTCCAGTCCAGCGAGGACGAACTGTTCCGCACCGCGATGGGCGTGCTGGGCCTGCAGGAGCGCGTGCGCAGCCGCCTGTTCCTGCGCCGCGACAAGTACAGCCGTTTCATCTCCGCGCTGGTCTACCTGCCGCGTGAGCGCTTCAACACCGACGTGCGCCTGCGCATCGAGGCGATGCTGAAGGACGCGCTGCACGGCGAGTACGTCGACAGCTCGGTGGTGCTGGGCGAATCGCCGCTGGCCCAGGTGCACCTGATCGTGCGCCCGAAGCCGGGTGAGATGCTCGACGTCGATACCGCCGAACTGGAGCAGAAGCTGGCCCAGGTGCTGCGCAACTGGCAGGACGACCTGCGCGAAGCGCTGGTGGCCCGCCACGGCGAGACCGAAGGACTGCGCATCGCCGCCCGTATCGGCAAGGCGCTGCCGGCCGGCTACATCGAAGACAACAGCACCGCGGTTGCCGCCAACGATGTCAGCCAGCTCGACGCCCTGACCGGCCCGGACGACCTGCGCCTGAGCCTGCAGGCCGTGCCGCGCGAAAGCGGTGATGGCCTGCGCCTGAAGCTGTATCGCCAGCTGGACGACATTCCGCTGTCGGACGCGCTGCCGATGATGGAAAACATGGGCCTGCGCGTGATCGCCGAGCGTCCGTACCGCCTGTCGGTCGACAACGCCCCGGTGTACGTGCAGGACTTCGAGGTCGAGTCGACCGCCGGCGCGATCGATGCCGCCAGTGTCGATGAAGCCTTCGGCGAGACCTTCGCCCGCGTCTGGCACGGCGATGCCGAGAACGACGGCTTCAACCGCCTGGTGCTGGCTGCCGGCCTGCACTGGCGCCAGGTCGCCATGCTGCGCGGCTACTGCAAGTACCTGCTGCAGACCGGCGTGCCGTTCTCCCAGGCCTACGTGGAAGGCACCTTCGCGCGCTACCCGCTGCTGGCCCGCCTGCTGGTCGAGCTGTTCGAAGCCCGCTTCGATCCGGCCACCGGCCACGAAAGCAAGGACGACATCGCCGCCGGCCAGGCCCAGCTGAAGGCCCACTTCGACGTGCTGGCTGCCGGTGACGATGCCACCCTGAAGGTGCTCAAGACCGTGGTCGACGCCCGCAAGGGTGACCGCGACGCGCAGATGCAGGCCGCGCGCGATGCGCTGCTGAAGCTGATGGACCGCGTGTCCAGCCTGGACGAGGACCGCATCCTGCGCTCGTTCATGGGCGTGATCGACGCGACCCTGCGTACCAGCTACTACCAGACCGATGCCAACGGCCAGCACGGCCATGTCATCAGCTTCAAGTTCGATTCGGCGCTGGTGCCGGACCTGCCGAAGCCGCGCCCGTACCGCGAGATCTTCGTCTACGGCCCGCGCGTGGAAGGTACCCACCTGCGCTTCGGCGCGGTCGCCCGTGGTGGCCTGCGCTGGTCGGACCGTCGCGAAGACTTCCGTACCGAAGTGCTGGGCCTGGTCAAGGCACAGATGGTCAAGAACACTGTCATCGTGCCGGTCGGCGCGAAGGGCGGCTTCTTCGCCAAGACCCCGCCGGTGAACGGCGACCGTGATGCGATCTTCGCCAACGGCGTGGCCTGCTACAAGCTGTTCATCCAGGGCCTGCTGGACATCACCGACAACATCGTCAACAACAAGATCGTGCCGCCGGTGGATGTCGTGCGCCACGACATGGACGATCCGTACCTGGTGGTGGCCGCCGACAAGGGCACTGCGACCTTCTCCGACATCGCCAACGGCCTGGCCATCGCGCACGGCTTCTGGATGGGCGATGCGTTCGCCTCCGGTGGTTCGGTCGGTTACGACCACAAGGGCATGGGCATCACCGCACGCGGTGCGTGGGAGTCGGTCAAGCGCCACTTCCGTGCGCTGGGCCGTGACAGCCAGAGCCAGGACTTCACCGCGGTCGGCGTCGGCGACATGTCCGGCGACGTGTTCGGCAACGGCATGCTGCTGTCGCGCCACATCCGCCTGGTGGCTGCGTTCGATCACCGCCACATCTTCCTGGACCCGAACCCGGACGCGGCCACCACGTTCGTCGAACGTGAGCGCCTGTTCACCGTGCCGCGTTCGAGCTGGGCGGACTACGATGCCAAGCTGATCAGCAAGGGCGGCGGCGTGTACCCGCGCAGCCTGAAGTCGATCGAGATCACCCCGCAGGTGCGTGAAGCGCTGGGCCTGGACGAGAACGTCAAGGCGCTGTCGCCGAACGAACTGATGAGCGCGATCCTGAAGGCACCGGTCGACCTGCTGTGGAACGGCGGCATCGGTACCTACGTCAAGGCCGCCAGCGAGCAGCACAGCGATGTCGGCGACCGTGCCAACAACGCGCTGCGCGTGAATGGTGGCGAGCTGCGCTGCAAGGTCGTGGGCGAGGGCGGCAACCTGGGCATGACCCAGCTGGGCCGCATCGAAGCCGCGCAGGCCGGCGTGCTGCTCAACACCGACTTCATCGACAACTCGGCCGGTGTCGACACCTCCGACCATGAAGTCAACATCAAGATCCTGCTCAACGATGTGGTGCGGGCCAAGAAGCTGACCGTCGAGCAGCGCAACAAGCTGCTGGCCTCGATGACCGATGAAGTCGCCGAGCTGGTGCTCAACGACAACTACCGCCAGAACCAGGCGCTGAGCCTGATGGAGCGGATGGCGGTCAAGCGCCTGGGTTCCAAGCAGCACTTCATCCGTACCCTGGAACAGCAGGGCCTGCTTGATCGCCAGATCGAGTTCCTGCCGTCCGATGCCGAGCTCTCGCAGCGCAAGGCGCGCGGCCAGGGCCTGACCCGTCCGGAGCTGTCGGTGCTGCTGTCCTACTCCAAGCTGGTGGCGTTCGCCCAGCTGCTGGATTCGGACATCCCGGAAGATCCGTACCTGTCCAAGGAACTGCAGCGCTACTTCCCGACCCCGCTGCAGAAGAAGTATGCCGACGCAATGGAGCGTCACCGCCTGAAGCGCGAAATCATCGCCACGGCCGTGACCAACCAGACCATCAACCGCATGGGCGCCACCTTCCTGATGCGCATGCAGGAAGACACCGGCCGTTCCATCGCCGAGGTCGCCAAGGCCTACACCATCAGCCGTGAAACGCTGGATGCACGCGCGCTGTGGGCGCAGATCGATGCCCTCGACGGCAAGGTGCCGGAGTCGGTGCAGATCGACGCCCTGGAAGTGATCTGGAAGCTGCAGCGCTCGTTCGTGCGCTGGCTGCTGTCGCGCCCCGGCGCGATGCCCGGCATCACCGAAGCGGTCAACCGCTACCAGGGCCCGTTCAACGATATCCGCGTTGCCTCGGGTGTGCTGCCGGATTCGCAGCGTCCGACCTACGAAGCCCTGGTGGCCGAGTGGAAGGAAAAGGGCCTGCCGTCCGCGCTGGCGCAGCAGCTGGCCGAACTGCACTTCCTGGAGCCGGCGTTCGACATCATCGAACTGGCCCGTACCCGCAAGCTGAAGCCGGTGGACGTGTCCAAGGTCCACTTCCGCCTGGGCGATGCCCTGCAGCTGCCGTGGCTGTTCGAGCAGGTCGATGCGCTGGAGGTCAATGGCCGTTGGCACGCGGTGGCACGTGGCGTGCTGCGTGACGAGCTGGCCGCCAACCACCGCAACCTGGCGGGCCAGGTGCTGGGTACCAAGGGCAGCAGTGCTGAAGCAAAGGTGGCGGCCTGGATGGGTCGCGACGACAGCAGCCTGCGCTTCACCCTGGCGATGCTGGCCGAACTGGCCGAGCAGAAGACCCTGGACTACCCGACCGTTTCGGTCGCGGTGCAGCGCCTGGGTCAGCTCGCTGCGCATGGTGCGTAAGCGCATTCGCGCTGACGCCCCACGGTTTGCTCTGCAAACCGTGGGCCCCATGCCAACCATGCTCCCAGACCCCCGCGCCGTTGGCGCGCCCCCCTGACTCAGGGGGGGCTCCTGATCTGCAGCAGTTGGAGGAACGGCCCCGCGAAAGCGGGGCCGTTCTGCATTGCCGGGTAGTGCCGGGCGCGGGGCGGGCAACCCCAGGCGCCCCAACCGTGGAGGAGGCCGGCCCCGGGCGGGCCGACCCCGGTTTGTGGTTGTTGGCGTACCAACCCCCGACCCCCCAGGGCGC
>NZ_JCACKF010000042.1:0-64099 GCF_059505245.1 Stenotrophomonas sp. | reverse complement strand
GGGGGTGGGGCGGGCGGGGGGCGGCCACCGGACGGCCCCGAATGGGGCGCTGGGCCGGCCCCGCGGCCGGCACTACCGGGTATGCTCTTGCTGGCATACCCACCCGGATCCACCGATGAGCGACACCCCCCGCATCGCTTTCCTGGCCAGCGCCACCGAACCTGCACAGATGGCCCGCGCCGCGATGGTCTCGCGTTATGGCGATCACGCGCCGGAGCAGGCCGACGTGCTGTGTCCGCTGGGGGGCGACGGCTTCATGCTGCAGACCCTGCACCGGCATGGGCACCTGGGCAAGCCGGTGTTCGGCATGAAGCTGGGCACCGTCGGCTTCCTGATGAACCAGTACCGTGGCGACGACGACGTGCAGGCCCGCATTGCGCGTGCCGAACCGGCCAACCTGCGCCCGCTGGAAATGGTGGCGCTGACCGAGTCGGGCACCAGTACCGGTTCGCTGGCCTACAACGATGTCTCGCTGCTGCGCCAGACCCGGCAGGCCGCGCATATCGGCATCGACCTCAACGGCCAGGAACGCGTGGCCGAGCTGATCGGTGACGGCGTGCTGGTGGCCACCCCGGCGGGCAGCACCGCCTACAACTATTCCGCGCATGGCCCGGTATTGCCGCTGGGCTCGCACACCATCGCGCTGACGCCGTTGGCCCCGTACCGGCCGCGTCGCTGGCGCGGGGCGATCCTCAAGGCCGATACCGAGGTGCGCTTCCGCGTGCTCGATCCGTACAAGCGCCCGGTCAGCGTCACGGCGGATTCGCACGAGACCCGCGACGTGGTCGAGGTGACCATCCGCGAGTCGAAGGACCGCCGCGTGACCCTGCTGTTCGACCCGGAGCACAACCTGGAAGACCGGATCCTGAGCGAACAGTTCGTTTTTTGAGGACAATGGGCGGCCGGCCCCGCCGACCGCTTGAAGGACCCCCACCGATGGGCGACAACTCCCCCCGTTTGCTGACCGTCGCGGTGACCTCGCGCGCGCTGTTCGACCTCGAGGAAAGCCATGCGCTGTTCGAAAGTGATGGCGTGGCGGCCTACGCCGAATTCCAGCGCCAGCACGAGGACGATATCCTCGGCCCCGGCGTGGCCTTCCCCGTGGTGCGCAAGCTGCTGGCGCTGAACCAGGGCGCCAGCCCGGAGAACCCGCGGGTCGAGGTGATCCTGCTGTCGCGCAACTCGGCCGATACCGGCCTGCGCATCTTCAATTCGATCCAGCATTACGGCCTGGGCATCATCCGTGCGACCTTCACCGCCGGCGAGCCGACCTGGCCGTACGTGAAGCCGTTCGGTACCGACCTGTTCCTGTCGGCCAACCCCGAATCGGTGCGCAGCGCGCTGCGCCATGGCATCGCGGCGGCAACCATCCTGCCCAAGCCGCCGGGCGAGACCGCTGCGGCAGCCGCCGACCAGATCGATACTGGTCGCCCGGCCGGCCAGCTGCGCATCGCCTTCGATGGTGACGCGGTGATCTTCGGTGACGAGAGCGAGCGCATCTCGCGCGAGCAGGGCGTGGAAGCGTTTGGCCGCCACGAGCGCGAGCGCGCCCGCGAGCCGCTCAGCGGCGGACCCTTCCGTGGCTTCCTGTCGGCCCTGCATACGCTGCAGGAAGTGTTCCCGGCCGGCGAGAGCGCGCCGATCCGTACCGCGCTCGTCACCGCGCGTTCGGCACCGGCGCATGAGCGGGTGATCCGCACCCTGCGCGAGTGGGGCGTGCGCCTGGACGAGGCACTGTTCCTGGGCGGCCGTCACAAGGGCCCGTTCCTGCAGGCCTTCGGTGCCGACATCTTCTTCGACGATTCGCAGCACAACATCGACAGCGCCCGCGAGCATGTGGCCGCCGGCCACGTGCCGCACGGCGTCGCCAACGAGGGGTAGGGCGGACTCGACCGGTAGGTGCCAACCGTTGGTTGGCACTGCCTAGGACCCATGCCCACCAAGGTGGGCATCTACCACAGCGACATGCCCACCAAGGTGGGCATCTACCACAGCGACATGCCCACCAAGGTGGGCATCTACCAGAGCCACATGCCCACCAAGGTGGGCATCTACCAGAGCCACATGCCCACCAAGGTGGGCATCTACCAGAGCCACATGCCCCGGTAGTTGCCAACCTTGGTTGGCGCTGCCGTCAGGCCACGGGTCCGATCAAGGGCTGCCCGACATTCCCAGCTGCAGGTCCACCACCTTCCAGCGCAGGCCCTGCGGCTCCAGCACCACCTTCAACGGTGGCTGGCCGGGGCCGCGATCGACGTCGATCACGAATCGGTCCAGTGCCTCGAAATGATGCTCGGCATGCTTCAGCGGCCGCGCCGGTTCGGTCGCACCGAAGGCATCGCCGCCCTGCAGTTCATTGCGGCCACGCTTCCACAGCACGTGGCCCTGCAGCATCGCGCCGATCCCGGTCGGGGTCACCATGGTCTCCACTGCGGCACCGCCAAGCTGGTCGCCCAGCCCATAGAGCAGGGCGCCGAACGGGCTGGATGCCACGTCGGGGCCGGCCTGGCGCACCAGGTAGTCGTTGAGCTGCGCACGCAGGCTGCTGCGCACGCGCGGGAAGTCGACGTAACGCTCCAGTCGGGCGGTGTCGCGCTGCTCGATGGCCTTGGACAGGCCATTGACGGTCATGTAGGGGCCGCCGAACCACCAGGCGGCGACGGCCAGGACCAGCAGCACAATGAGTGCGGTGAGTTTCTTCATGTTGACCAGACTGCCGCAATGGCGGCAGTGCCGGGTGAAGACTCAATGACTGGGCGAGCCACGGCCGTCACCGAAGGCATCGACCAACTGTTGCCGTTCGGCCGGGGTCAGCGCTTCCAGCCGCGTCGCCAGCACCTCGTCGAGGCTGCGGGTGCGGGTGGTGCCAAGGATGCCGCTGGCCACGCCGGGATGGCCCAGCGCATAGGCGAAGGCGGTCTGGGCCGGGCGTTGGCTGCGGATCGCGGCCACTGCCCGGCGCATCTGGCGGGCACTGCGCATCAGCTGCCGGCTGCTGGGCTTCAGCCAGGCGCGCGCCAGGTACCAGCCATCGGCCAGCCGTGGCAGGCGCGGGCGCGCGGGCAGCAGGTGGCCCTGCGCCAGCACGGTCCCGGCCAGCACGCCGATGCCCACCGCCTGCAACTGGTCGATCAGCGGTTCGCGGTCCTGCTGCAGGGCGTTGTAGTCCAGCAGCACCACATCGAAGGCGTCGGGATGGGCGATCATCCAGCGCAGGGTCGAGGCCGAGTGGGTGTTGATGCCGGTGTGCCGGATCAACCCGCGTTCGCGCAGGCGCTGCAGCGCGGCCAGCAGGTCGTCGTTGATGTCGTGCTCGCTGGCGCCATGCAACTGGTAGATGTCCAGGTGATCCAGGCCGAGATTGCGCAGCGAAGCCTCGCAGCTGGCGATGATGGCTGCCGGCGAGAAATTGCGTTGCTCGGCGCCGCTGACGCCGGCCTGGCCGGTCAGCGTGCCGCCTTTGCTGGAAATCACCAGCGCGTCGCGCGGGTATTGTTTCAGCAACGGGCGCAGGATGCGGCCCAGCCGCGGCTCGGCGTGGAAACCGGAGTAGTTGTGGCCGGTGTCCAACAGGTTCACGCCCTGTGCCAGTGCATGCTCGACCACGTTCGCGGCCGATTGTTCCGGGAATCGGCGATGCCCCCAGAAGCCGGAACAGCCCAGGCCCACCGGCGAAACCGCCAGGCCGGTGCGGCCCAGCGTGCGGCGTTGCTGTGCCAATGGCATCAGAATTCCAGGTCCAGCGCCGCGCACAGGTAGTCGACGAACGGGCCGAGCGCGGCCAGATCCTTGCCCAGCGTGGACAGCAGGCGCGGACCGGTCATGGTGGCGTCGTCCAGCGAGCGCCACATCACCCAGTTGCGGTGCTTGAGGTCGTCGATGAACTCGAAGTCGGCGGGGAAGCCACGCGGAGGACGCACCAGCTTTTCGCTCTCCTCGAAATCGAAGCGCTTGCGCAGGCCCGGTGCGTGCGCGGCGGCCTTCCAGCTGCCCGGGTTGTCGAGGATGAAGTGGCGCACACGGCGCTGGGTTTCCGGTTCCGGATGCCACAGGCCGGCACCGACGAAGCTCTCGCCCGGCTGCAGGTGCACGTAGAACGAAGGCGCGGCTACTTCACGGCGGCGCTCATGGAACAGGCGCGCGCCCTGCCAGGTCTTGTACGGTGACTTGTCGTTGGAGAAGCGCGCGTCGCGGTGGATGCGGAACAGCGAGCCGCCGACGCCGCGCGTATCGGCACGGAAGTGTTCGCTGACCTCGGCCAGGGCCGGTTGCAGGTCGCCCAGCAGGCGCAGGAACGGCTGCCGTACGTGGTCTTCATACTGCTGGCGGTGGTCGTTGAACCAGGCCTTGTCGTTGTGCCGCGCCAGGCTGCGCAGGAACCTGAAACTGGCGTCCGAGAAGTAGGTGCTCACAGTGTCTCCTGCAGGTGCTGGCCCCAGTCGCGCAGCGATTGCAGCAGGGCCTGGCGCCGCGCATCGTCGGGCGCTTCGGCGGCCAGTGCATCGAGCTGCTGCCGGTACTGGGGCAGGTTGAGTTCGCCCAGCCCGCCGTCGCCGAGCAGGCGCTGGCGGCGGTAATCCCGCCAGCGCTGGCGTTCCGCCGGCGCGAGGCTGCCGGGATGGTTGCGCGCGCGGTAGCGGAACAGCAGCTCCGGCAGGCGCGGGTCGCGGAAACGGCCTTCCAGCGCGGCCAGCTGCTCGGGCGCGGTGGTGCGTGCCAGCGCAAGCAGCGGTTTGTCGCCGTTGCCGAGGAAACCGTCGTACAGCGAGGCATCGACGTCGGCCACGGTGGCGACGCGGGGCTGGTTGTAGACCTGGCGCGCCTTCTCGGCCAGCTGCGGGGCGAACGCGCGCAGCCGTTCCACCTTGGCCTCGATCGCGGCCACGTCCAGGCCGAGGCGCGCGTGGTCATCGGCGCGCAGGTGGTTCCAGGCGATCAGCGCTGGCACCTTGTTCAGATGCACTTCCTTCAGCGGCACCCGCGCCACGCCTTCGGGCAGCTCGCTGGCGCGCAGGTAAAGGCGCTGTGCGATCACCTCGGCCGGCAGTTCCAGCAGGTCGTCGATGTCACCGTCCAGGTCGAACACGATCACCCGGTTGTTGATGGTGGGGTGCACGGCCAGCGGCAGTACTGGCGCCGCGCACAGGCGACTGGCCGGGTAGCGCATGGAAATGTGCAGTACCGGCTTCATCGCGGCCACGTCCAGCAGGCCGCCGACGAAGCGCTTGTCACGCAGCTTCAGCGCGTACTCCCACAGGCGCGGCTGCGACTGCTTGAACAGGCGTGCCATGCCGATGGTGGCACGTACGTCGGACAGCGCTTCGTGCGCATCGCCCTCGCGCACGTTGTTGGCCTCGGCCAGGTGCTCGAGCTTGAACGAGGTGGCGCCGTCCTCGCGCAGCGGCCACTGGATGCCGTCCGGGCGCATCGCGCGCATCAGGCGCAGCATGTCCAGCAGGTCCCAGCGCGAATTGCCGTTGCGCCACTCGCGCTCGTACGGGTCGTGGAAATTGCGGAACAGCCCGTAGCGGACGAATTCATCGTCGAAGCGCAGCGTGTTGTAGCCCAGCGCGCAGGTGCCGGGGCGCGACAGCTGTTCGTTGATGCGGTCGAAGGCCTCGGCCTCGCTGATGCCCTCGGCCAGGGCCTGCTGCGGGGTGATGCCGGTAACCAGGGTGGCCATCGGTGAGGGCAGCAGGTCATCGGCCGGGCGCACGAAGAAGCTGACCGGCGTATCGATCTCGTTGAGGTCGGCATCGGTACGGATTGCGGCGTACTGCGATATGCGCGTGCGCCGCGGGTCCTGGCCGAAGGTTTCCAGGTCGTAGAACAGGAAGCTGTCGGCCATCAGTGCGCGCCCTCCAGGACCGGCAGCTGCGCGTGGATCTGCGCTTCCAGCGCGGCCCAGTCGATGTTGTCCAGTGAATTGTGACCGGCGGTGGCGGCCACCAGCATGTCGCGCTGCAGTTCGGTGCGGCGCAGCGCCTCGGCGTAAGGTGTGTGCAGGAAGGTGACCATCGTGTAGTGCGGCACGAAGCGGGTCGGCCAGCGCCGCTGCAGTTCCTGCTCCAGTTCGCGCTGCAGCAGGAACGCAGGATCGGCGACACGGTCGCGCATCTCCAGGTAGTTCTCCAGCGCCATCTGCTGGATGGCACGTGCATTCGGCTTGCGCTCGGCTTCGAACGCGGCGAACGCGCCTTCCAGGTCATCCGCTTCCATCAGGTGGCGGGCCAGCGCAACGCAGTCCTCGAACGCGCAGTTCATGCCCTGGCCGTGGAACGGCACCATCGCATGCGCGGCATCGCCGATCAGTACGGCGCGACCGTGCTGGTGCCAGCGCTCCAGGGTGAGCGTGCCGAGCAGCCCCGGCGGGTGCTGTTCCCAGTCCGCGCGCAGGTTCGGGATCAGCGGCAGGGTGTCGGCGAACTCCCGCGCGAACAGCGCCTCGGCCTGCGCGCCGGTGTTGACCGTGGCGAAGCTGGGATCGCCCTGGTTGGGCAGGAACAGGGTGACGGTGAAGGTGCCTTCGTGGTTGGGCAGGGCGATGCACATGTAATGGCCGCGTGGCCAGATGTGCAGCGCATTGCGCTCGATGCGGAAGCTGCCGTCGGCGGCCGGAGGGATCTCCAGCTCCTTGTAGGAGTGGTCGAGGAAGGCGATGTCCTCGCCCAGCGGGGCACGGCGGTTCATCGCCGCGCGCAGGGCCGAACCGGCGCCGTCGGCACCGATCAGGGTGTCGAAGCGGATGTCGTGCGGGCTGTCGTCGCGGTCATCGATGAAACGCGCGTAACCGGCGTCGAAATCAACGGTGTGCAGGCGCCGATGGAAGTGCACGGTGGCGCCGGCCTGCTCGGCCAGTTCCAGCAACGTGGTGTTCAGATCGCTGCGGTGGATCGACCAGATCACTTCGCTGTCATCACGGCCATAGCGCTGCAGCTGCGGTTCGCCGTCGCGGGGGTGCACCATGCGGCCGCGCATCATCACCGCGCGTGCCATCACTTCGTCCTCCACACCCGCTTGGCGCAGCGCATTGCGCCCACGCTCGGCCAATGCCAGGTTGATCGAGCGGCCACTCTCGTAATCAGCCACGCGCGGATCACCGCGGCGTTCGTACAGGGTGATGCGCCAGCCTTGCCGCGACAGCAGGATGGCCAGCAGGGAGCCGGCCAGGCCGGCACCGATAATGCTCAACGAGCGGGAAGCATGTGCGATCAACGAACTGTCCAGCAGCAGGGGAGGGACCGGCTCAAAGGCCGGCCCAGGCTTCCACTTCCTCGACGAAGTGGTGCACGTCCAGGTAGCGGTTGTAGAGCGGGGTGGGCGAGATGCGGATCACGTCGGGTTCGCGCCAGTCGCCGAGCACACCGATGCCGCGCAGGTGCTCGAACAGTGCGCGGCCACGCTCGCGGCCACCGATCACGCGCAGCGACAACTGGCAGCCGCGGCGCTGCGGATCGGCCGGGGTGATGATGTCCAGCACCTGCGGCAGGCGCGTGCGCACCAGTGCTTCGAGCATGCCGGTGAGCGCCAGCGATTTGCTGCGCAGCGCCTCCATGCCGGCGCGCTCGAACAGGTCCAGCGAGGCGCGCAGCGGTGCCAGGCCGAGGATCGGTGGATTGCTCAGCTGCCAACCCTCGGCGCCGATGGCCGGGGTGAACTGCGGCGCCATCTGGAAGCGGGTGGCTTCCTCATGGCCCCACCAGCCAGCAAAGCGCGGCAGGGTGGTATCGCGGTGGTGGCGCTCGTGCACGAAGGCGCCAGCCACTGCGCCCGGGCCGCTGTTGAGGTACTTGTAATGGCACCACACGGCGAAATCGGGGGCCACGTCATGCAGGCGCAGCGGCAGGTTGCCGACCGAGTGCGCCAGGTCGAAGCCGATGCGTGCGCCCTGCAGGCGGGCGGCGCGGGTGATCGCATCGAGGTCGAAGGCCTGGCCGGTGCGGTACTGCACGCCAGGCCACAGCACCAGCGCCAGGCGCGGGCCGTGTTCGGTCATGGCGCGCTCGATGGCGTTCAGTGAAATCGTGCCGTTGGCTTCGTCCGGCTGCACTTCCACCAGGCACTCGGCCGGGTCGAAGCCATGGAAGCGGATCTGGGCTTCCACTGCGTGGCGATCGGTCGGGAACGCGCCGGCTTCCATCAGGATCACCGGGCGCTGCGTGGTCGGCCGGTAGAAGCTGACCATCATCAGATGCAGGTTTACGCTCAGCGTGTTCATCGCCACCACTTCGCTGGGCAGCGCGCCAACCACGCGGGCCAGCTGCGCGCTCACCAGGCGGTGGTAGGACAGCCATTGCGTCGGGCCGGTGAAGTGGCCTTCCACCGCCAGTTCGCCCCACTGCTTCATCACTTCCTGCACCGCTGCCTGCGCGCCGCGCGGCTGCAGGCCCAGCGAGTTGCCCACGAAGTAGGTCTGCTCGCCGCCCTCATGGCGCGGAATCAGGAATTCATTGCGCAGCGGGCGCAGCGGATCGGCGGCGTCCAGGGCGATGGCGTGGGTGCGGCTGAGCAGGTCGGACATGGTCGGGCAACAGGCTGCAACGGGACCGCCAGTGTAGCGCCTGGGGCATGGCCCGGTAGCAGCCGGCCCGGCACCAGCGCCGTGCGATCCGGTAGTCGCCAACCTTGGTTGGCGCACGTACAAGAAAGCGCCCATCAAGGTGGGCATCTACCAGGGCGGGAGCAAGCAAGCGCCCACCAAGGTGGGCGACTACCGTTCGGGACTCAGCCCGCCGCCGGCGCCGGCAGCGGATCCACGTGCCCGCACTGGCTGCAGGTACGCAGCTCCAGGCTGGCGTGGTAGCGCGCAAACACCTTGGGCAGGTCGGTCTCGATGTTCTGCAGCGGGAAGAACTCTTCGTGCAGCTTGTGGTTGCAGCGCTCGCAGTGCCAGATCACGCCGTCCATCTCGTGCGGCAGGCGCTTGCGCTCGACCACCAGGCCGATCCCACCGGGCGGGCGCCGCGGCGAGTGCGGAACCTTTGCCGGCAGCAGGAAGATCTCGCCGGCGCGGATCGGGATGTCGCGCACCGCGCCGTCTTCCTGCACCTTCAGCACCATCTCGCCTTCGAGCTGGTAGAACCACTCGGGGCCTTCGTCGTAGTGATAGTCGGTGCGCGAATTCGGCCCGCCGACCACCATCACGATGAAATCGCCGTTGTCGATCATCTTGTTGCCCACCGGCGGCTTCAGCAGGTGGCGGTTCTCTTCGATCCAGGCGTGCAGGTTGATCGGCGAAGCGAGCATGATGGTCATCCGTAAGGGGTCAGTCGCGCTTGCCCTTGCGCGGGATGTAGGACAGGGCCTTTTCATATGCAGGCTGCAGCTCTTCCTGCGAACCGACGTCGATGCCCATCTCGCGCACGCGTCCGTCCTTCAGGCTGTAGACCCAGCCATGCACCATCAGCTTCTGGCCGCGGGCCCACGCATCCTGCACGATGGTCGAGCGGCACAGGTTGGCCACCTGCTCGATCACGTTCAGTTCGCACAGGCGCGCGTGCTTGAGCTCATCGGTCTCGATCGCATCGAGGATGCCAGTGTGCTTCTGCATCACGTCACCGACGTGGCGCAGCCAGTTGTCGGCCAGGCCGACGCGGGTGTTGTGCAGGCACGCATGCACACCGCCGCAGCCGTAGTGGCCAACGATCAGGATGTGCTTCACCTTCAGCTGGTCCACCGCGTACTGCACCACGCTCAGGCAGTTCAGGTCGGTGTGCGCGACCACGTTGGCGACGTTGCGGTGCACGAACACTTCGCCCGGGGCCATGCCGATGATCTGGTTGGCCGGCACGCGCGAATCGGAGCAGCCGATCCACAGGTATTCCGGGTGCTGCTGCTTGGCCAGCTGGTGGAAGAACTCGGGGTCTTCCTTCTCGATCCGGTCGGCCCAGTCGCGGTTGTTCTGCAGCAGCTTGTGGATGTCTTTCATGTTCGGGTCCCTGGCGTCGGGTGGGGGCGCGCCGCAGCCGTCCGGCTGCGTCGTCGCGGGAATCTGCGGCGTTCAGTCGCTGCGGGCGGCCTGTTCGCGGTGCCAGCGCATCCACTGCGCCAACTCGGTGGAAGAGGGGGTGTCCAGCTGTTCCAGTGCCGCGATCACGGCGCGCTGGTTCGCGTCGGGATGGTTCTGGCTCAGCTTGAGCTTCATCTGCACATGTTCGACCTGGAAACGGAAGCCGACGATGGCGCGCAGCTCCGGGCCATGTTCGGCACGCGTGGCATCGAACTGCCAGGCCTTGCCGACGCTGGCTTCGAAGCGGTCGCTGATCGCGCCGACCAGCTCCGCCAGCGCACCGGCATCGTCGAAGGTCTGCAGCTGGCCACGCAGCTCGGCAGCAGCGTAGTTCCAGGTGGGTACCCGCGCGGCGGGCTCCTTGTCCGGATACCAGCTGGCGGAGACGTAACCGTGTGGGCCATCGACCAGCACCTTGGCCGCGCCGCTGTGGCGCGACTGCGGGTTGGCGCGGGCCCAGTGCCCGCACAGTTCGATCTGGTCGCCGTCACGCCGGTACAGCACCGGCATCCGGGTCAGCTCCGGCAGGCCATCGCTGCCGGGGGTGAGCACGGTAACGAACGGGTCGCGCGCCAGCAGGCGGTCCAGCCAGAGCAGGTCGGTCTCGGCGAAGGCGCGCGGGGTGAACATGCAGGGGTCAGGCGCGCCCGCCGAGTGACTGGATCATGCGGCCACGCAGGCCCTCGTCGCTGTCGGCCTGCGGCGGCTGCACTTCGTGCAGGCTGAAGCCGCGCACCAGTGCGTCCTCCTCGTCCAGGCCGTCGTACTCGACGAACTCGGCGTCGAACAACTGCGAACGGGCGGTGTCTTCGCTGTCGTAGCTCAGCGTGTTGCCATCGCTGTCGAGCACTTCGGCAGTGCCGGCCGGGCGAACGCGCAGGCGCGCCCAGATGAGGGTGTTGCCGAGGCTGGCCAGCCACCAGCTGTCGCGCGAGGCGGTGATGTCATTCATGAGCGTATTACCAGAGCGAGGCCAGCCAGAGCAGGGCGGCCATGCCCAGTCCGGCCAGCAGGGTCAGCAGCGATACCCAGGCCGGTGTCGCCAGCCCGGACAGCGAGCGGTCCGGTTGCTGCCGATAGTCGCGTCGCAGCAGCCAGGCCAGGGCATCGGGCTTGAGGAAGGCGCCGCTGCCGAAGCGCGCGGCGAGCGCCGGATGGCGGTCGCGCACGTGCACCAGGGTCAGCGGCCAGAAGATCACGAAGGCACTGAACCCGGCCACTGCAACGCCGACGAAACAGAGGGCGAAGAACAGGGTCATGGGGGCGGTACCTCCGTGGTCGTGTGGGGCTTAGAAGTCCGCGCTGCCCGGCGCACGCGGGTACGGGATCGCATCGCGGATGTTGGACAGCCCGCAGACGTACACCACCAGGCGTTCGAAGCCCAGGCCGAAGCCGGCGTGCGGCACCGAACCATAGCGGCGGAAATCGCGGTACCAGCTGTAGTGCTCGCGATCCAGGCCGAACTGGGCCATGCGCGCGTCCAGCACGTCCAGGCGCTCCTCGCGCTGGCTGCCGCCGATGATCTCGCCGATGCCCGGGGCCAGCACGTCCATCGCGGCAACGGTCCTGCCGTCGTCGTTCAGGCGCATGTAGAAGGCCTTGATGTGCTCCGGATAGTTGGTCACCACCACCGGGCGGCCGACGTGTTCCTCGGTCAGCCAGCGCTCGTGCTCGGTCTGCAGGTCCAGGCCCCATTCAACCGGGAAGTCGAACTTCCTGCCGGACTTCTGCAGCAGGCTGACCGCGTCGGTGTAGTCGATGCGCTCGAACGGTGCGTTGATGAAGTCTTCCAGCTTGGTGATCGCGTTCTTGTCCACGCGCTCGGCAATGAAGGCCAGGTCGTCGCTGCGTTCGTTCAGCACTGCGCGGAACAGGTACTTCAGGAACTCCTCGGCCAGGCGCGCGTCTTCGGCCAGGTCGGCGAAGGCGATTTCCGGCTCGATCATCCAGAACTCCGCCAGGTGGCGGGTGGTGTGGCTGTTCTCGGCGCGGAAGGTCGGGCCGAAGGTGTAGACCTTGCTCAGCGCCAGGCAGTAAGCCTCGACGTTCAGCTGGCCGGACACGGTCAGGAAGGTTTCCTTGCCGAAGAAGTCGCGGCTGAAATCGATCGCGCCCTTCTCGTCACGCGGCAGGTTCACCATGTCCAGGGTGGACACACGGAACATCTGCCCGGCGCCTTCGGCGTCGGAGGTGGTGATGATCGGGGTGCTGATCCAGTTGAAGCCGTTCTCGTGGAAGAAGCGGTGCACGGCCTGGGCCAGGCAGTTGCGGATGCGGGTGACCGCGCCGAACAGGTTGGTGCGCGGACGCAGGTGCGCCACTTCGCGCAGGAACTCCGGCGACATCGGCTTGGGCTGGATCGGGTAGGTGAGCGGGTCTTCGACCCAGCCGACCACGTCCAGCGTGCTGGCCTGGATCTCGAACGACTGGCCCTTGCCCTGCGACTTCACCAGCGTGCCGGTGGCGATGACCGAGCAGCCGCTGGTCAGGCGCTTGATCTCATCGAAGTTGGCCAGGCTGTCGCCGGCCACGACCTGGATCGGGGCGAAGCAGGAGCCGTCGCTCACATTCACGAAGGCCAGATTCGCTGAACCGCGCACCGTGCGCACCCATCCGCGTACCGTGACTTCGCCGCCTTCCGGGATCTTCCCGGCAAGCGCATGTTCAACGCTGACCACCGTCATGACTTGAATCCTCTGCTGATCGACTCGATCTGTGAACACGGGAGTTTACCGGTTGCAGCGTTCTGCTTGCGAGGCATTTTTCGTGGCAACGGCTCCTTATAATGTCCCCGTACCTCTGGAGTAGCCCCATGGCCGTCAGCCTGACCCCCATTGCCTTCGAGCGCGTGCAGCGCTTCGTCGCCCAGACCCCCGGCGCGCTGGGCCTGCGTTTCGGCGTGACCAAGACCGGCTGCTCCGGCTGGGGCCACGTGACCGACCTGGCCCGCGAAGAGCGCGAGGGCGACACGGTGTTCGAGCAGGAGGGCGTGAAGATCTACGTCGACGCCAAGAGCCTGGCGCTGGTGGACGGCACCGTGATCGACTTCGGCAAGCATGGCCTGAGCGAGACCTTCACGTTCAGCAACCCGAACGCCACCGCCGAGTGTGGCTGCGGCGAGAGCTTCACCACCGACGCCGACAAGGCCTGAGGGCCGGCCACCGGGCATGGCCCGGCGCTGACCAGGCGTGCTCTGGTGGGCGCCGACCTTGGTCGGCACGCTGGGCTCGGCAGGGACCCCACGGATGGAACGACCGCTTTTCACCTATCACCCCAACGCCTACGACCTCTCCTTCGAAGAGGTCGAGGGGATCTGCGACTGCTGCGGCCAGGCGCGCGCACTGCGCTATCGCGGACCGTTCTATACCCGCCTGCGCCCGGATTACCTGTGCCCCTGGTGTATCGCCGATGGCAGGGCTGCGGCCAGTTACGAGGGCGAGTTCACCGGCTGGAGCGATATCGAGGGGGTATCCCCGGATCCGGCTGATCCGCCGCCGACCATCGCCCGTGAGCTGCTGCTGGAGATCTGCGAGCGCACCCCGGGCTACTCCTCCTGGCAGCAATCGGTCTGGTTGAGCCATTGCGAACGGCCCTGCGCCTTCCTCGGCTACGCCGGCAGCGACGATCTGCTGCCGATCCTCGACCAGGTCCGGCCGGACGTGGCGGCGGTCAATCCGCGCGACGCCGACTGGGTGCTGGAGCATCTGAGCCGGGACGGGATGATGGTCGGCTGCCTGTTCCAATGCCTGGAATGCGGCCAGCATCGTCTTCACGTCGATCTGGAATGAGCACGTGCCGGACATGGGCCGGCGCTCCCGTTCAGGTTGCCCGGTTTGCGCCCGGTTGCCCGGTGGCGCCGCTTGCCGCATAATGCGCGGCTTCCTGCCTTCCCGGCGGGAATCCTTGCCCCACCGCGGTCTCAACGGCGGGGGGCTGTCCGGCCGCAAGGCCACATCCGAAAGGTAGAAAAAACATGAGTCGTCATTACGAAATCGTGTTCATGGTCCACCCGGACCAGAGCGAGCAGGTCCCGGCCATGATCGAGCGCTACAAGTCGCTGGTCGAGAACGGCAACGGCACCATCCACCGTCTGGAAGACTGGGGCCGCCGCCAGCTGGCGTACCCGATCCAGAACCTGGTGAAGGCCCACTACGTGCTGATGAACATCGAAGCCGACCAGGCCGTTCTGAACGAACTGACCGAAAGCTTCCGCTTCAACGACGCCGTGCTGCGCAACCTGGTCATCAAGCGTGACGAGGCTGACACCGAGCAGTCGCTGATCATGAAGAGCAAGGACGAGAAGGGTGACAAGCCGGAGCGCGGTGAGCGCCGTCGTCGTGACGACGAAGAAGGCGAGTCCACCACCACCGCTGACAACGAAGCCGGCGACGACGCCGCTTCCGCCGCCTAAGGAGCCTTCCCATGTCCAAGTTCTTCCGTCGCCGCAAGTTCTGCAAGTTCACGGCTGAAGGTGTGAAGGAGATCGACTACAAGGATCTCAACACCCTGCGCCAGTACCTGACCGAGAACGGCAAGATCGTGCCGAGCCGCGTCACCGGTACCAAGTCGAAGTACCAGCGCCAGCTGGCGACCGCCGTCAAGCGCGCCCGCTTCCTGGCCCTGATCCCGTACACCGACAACCACGACGTCTGATGCCCGGCGGGGCGGCCTGGTGCCGCCCCGCTGTGCCAGCTATTCGGACAGCCTTTGTTGCGGGGCATCGCCTCGCTAACGAATAACTCATCTGGAGCAATACCATGCAGCTGATCCTCCTGCAGAAAGTCACCAACCTCGGCAACCTGGGCGACCTGGTCGACGTGAAGCCGGGCTACGGCCGTAACTTCCTCGTGCCGCAGGGCAAGGCCGTGCCGGCCACCGAGAGCAACAAGGCCGAGTTCGAAGCCAAGCGCGCCGAATACGAAGCCAAGGCCCAGGCCATCCACGCCGACGCTGACGCCCGCAAGGCCAAGCTGGACGGCGCGAGCGTGACCATCCCGGCCAACGCTTCGACCGAAGGCAAGCTGTACGGTTCGGTCGGCGCCCGCGAAATCGCCGATGCCTTCACCGCTGCCGGCCTGCCGGTCAGCAAGAGCGAAGTCATCCTGGGCGAAGGCGCCTTCCGCAACATCGGCGAGTATGACGTGCTGATCCACCTGCACGCCGACGTCGAGACCACCGTCAAGGTCGTCGTCGTCGCCGAAGCCTGATCCCACGCCGCAAGGCCTGGCATCACCGCAGAACGGGCGCCCGCAAGGGTGCCCGTTTTGTTTTATGGCTCCGTTTCGTGGCGTACGGCCACGTCCGGCCGACGGGGTGGGGCTGGACAATGTTCCACGCCCATTCGTAGAACACGGCCACATCGGTATACTCAGGGCGTCACACCCGTTCCACGGGCATCGATCCCAGCAGGATCAATGACTTGGAGGGTAAACGCAGGCCGCTTGCCGGCCCCAGTCCGGAACCCCTATGCGTCTTTCCACGATCAAGCTGTCCGGCTTCAAGTCGTTCGTCGATCCGACCACCCTGCACCTGCCGACCAACATGACCGGCGTGGTGGGCCCCAATGGCTGCGGCAAGTCGAACATCATCGATGCCGTGCGCTGGGTCATGGGCGAGAGTTCGGCCAGCCGCCTGCGTGGCGACTCGCTGACCGACGTGATCTTCTCCGGGTCCAATGCCCGCAAGCCGGTCTCGCAGGCTACCGTCGAGCTGATCTTCGACAACTCCGACCACACGATCTCCGGCGAATACGCCTCGTTCAACGAAATCTCGGTCAAGCGCACGGTCAGCCGCGACGGCACCAGCAACTATTACCTCAACGGCACCAAGTGCCGCCGTCGCGACATCACCGACCTGTTCCTCGGCACCGGCCTGGGCCCGCGCAGCTACTCGATCATCGAGCAGGGCATGATCAGCCAGATCATCGAGGCGCGCCCGGAAGACCTGCGCGTGTACCTGGAAGAGGCAGCCGGCATCTCCAAGTACAAGGAGCGCCGCAAGGAGACCGAGACCCGCATCCGCCACACCCGCGAGAACCTGGACCGGCTGGGCGACCTGCGCGACGAGATCAGCAAGCAGCTCGAACACCTCAAGCGCCAGGCCAGGCAGGCCGAGCAGTACCAGGCCCTGCAGGAAGAGCGCCGGGTCAAGGATGCCGAGTGGAAGGCGCTGGAATTCCGTGGTCTCGACGGACGCCTGTCGAAGCTGCGCGAAGGCCTGTCGCAGGAAGAGACCAAGCTGCAGCAGCTGATCGCCGACCAGCGTGATGCCGAGGCCCGCATCGAGACCTCGCGCGCGCGGCGCGAAGAGGCCGCCGACGCGCTCAACACCGCGCAGGCCGCGGTCTACCAGGTCGGCAGCACGCTGGCGCGCCTGGAACAGCAGATCCAGCACCAGCGCGAGCTGTCGCAGCGCCTGCACAAGGCGCGCGATGAAACCCAGCAGGCCCTGGCCGAACTGGGCCAGCACATCAGCGGCGACGAGGCCAAACTGAGGGTGCTGCGCGAGGCAGTGGAGGCCGCCACCCCGCAGTTGGAAGCGCTGCAGGAAGAGAACGAGATCAAGCAGGAAAGCCTGCGCGAGGCCGAAGACCGGCTGGCCAGTTGGCAGCAGCGCTGGGAACAGCACACCTCGCAGAGTTCGGAGGCCTCGCGCGCCGGTGATGTCGAGCGCACGCGCGTGGACTACCTGGAAAAGCAGATCCTCGACGCCGACCGGCGTCGCGAGGCCCTGGCCGCCGAGCGCGCCGGGCTGGACGTGGACGCGCTGGAAGAAGCCTTCGAGCAGCTGCACCTGCAGCACGACACGCAGAAGGCCGCGCTGGATGAACTGAGCGAAGACGTCGAGCTGCGCAAGCAGGGCGTGGCGGCCGTGCAGGAACAGCAGCGCAATGGCCAGAACGAACTGGCCGAACTGCGCAAGCAGGCCAACGGCCTGCGCGGTCGCTTGGCCTCGCTGGAAACCCTGCAGCAGGCCGCGCTGGGCCAGGAGCAGGGCGCGGCCGTCGCGTGGCTGAAGGCGCGCGGGCTGGATTCGGCGGCACGTGTCGGCGAACGCCTGGACGTCGATGCCGGTTGGGAAAACGCGGTGGAAAGTGCGCTCGGCCAGCTGATCGAAGGCGTGCTGGTCGATGACCCGGGCAGCCTGGTCAACGCCCTCGGCGAACTCGGCGACGGCCACATTGCGCTGGTCGCCAGCGCGGATGCCGAGGTCAAGGCTGCACCGACGTCGCTGGCCGCACGCGTGCGTGGCCCGGCGGCGATCCGTCGCCTGCTGGCGCACCTGCATGGTGCCAAGGACCTGTCCGAGGCGAAGGCCCTGCAGGCCAGCCTTCCGGAAGGCGATTCGATCATCACCCAGAGCGGCGAGCGCCTGGGCCAGGGCTGGCTGCGCGTGTCGCGCTCCGGTGCAGCCCAGCAGGGCGCTCTGCTGCGCGAACGCGAGATCAACGAGCTGCGCGAGCAGATCGAGCAGCTGCAGGACCGCGAGGCCGAGCTGGAAGAACAGCTGGCCGGTTTCCGCGAGCAGCTGCAGGCCGCCGAACAGCAGCGCGAGGACGCGCAGCGCGCGCTGTACCAGGCCCACCGCGCGGTGTCCGAGCTGGCCGGCCAGCTGCAGGGGCAGCAGGGCAAGGTAGAGGCTGCACGCACGCGCATCGACCGCATCGAAGGCGAGCTGAAGCAACTGCAGGAAACGATTGAAGCCAACAACGCGCAGGCGCGCGAAGCGCGCTCGCGGTTGGAGAACGCGGTCAGCAGCATGGGTGACCTGGAGTCGACCCGGCAGCGGCTGGAGGGCGAGCGCCGCCAGCTGACCGAGGCGCGCGACCTGGCCCGCGATGCTGCCCGTGCAGTGCGCGAGCGCTCGCATTCGCTGGCCCTGACCCTGGAATCGCAGCGTGCGCAGCTGGCCTCGTTGAGCCAGGCGCTGGAGCGCATGGGCACCCAGCGTGGGCAGCTGGATTCGCGACTGGGCGAGCTGCACTCGCAGCTGGACGAAGGTGATTCGCCGGTCGAAGCGCTGCAGGCCGAACACCAGAACGCGCTGGAAGAGCGCGTGCGCGCCGATCGCGTGCTGACCGAGGCGCGGACGTTGCTGGACGGCATCGACGCCGAGCTGCGCAATTACGAGCAGACCCGTCACCAGCGTGACGAACAGGCGCTGGCCCAGCGCGAGCGTATTTCGCAGCGCAAGCTGGACCAGCAGGCACTGGTGCTCAGCGCGGACACCCTGCAGGCGGCGGTGGAAAAGGCCGGCTTCGTGCTGCAGGACGTGCTCAACGCGTTGCCCGAGGATGCGCGCCTGGGCGACTGGGAACAGGCCGTGCATCAGATCGACGCACGCATGCGCCGGCTGGAGCCGGTCAACCTGGCCGCCATCCACGAGTACGGCGAGGCTTCGCAGCGCTCGGATTACCTGGATTCGCAGCACACCGACCTGACTACGGCGCTGGAAACCCTCGAGGATGCCATCCGCAAGATCGACCGCGAGACCCGCGGCCGTTTCAAGGACACCTTCGACCGCGTCAATGCTGGCGTGCAGGCGCTGTACCCGCGCCTGTTCGGTGGCGGCCACGCCTACCTGGAGCTGACCGGTGAAGACCTGCTCGACACCGGTGTGACCATCATGGCGCGCCCGCCGGGCAAGCGCGTGTCCAGCATCTCGCTGCTGTCCGGCGGCGAGAAGGCGATGACGGCAGTGGCGCTGGTGTTCGCCATCTTCCAGCTGAACCCCGCGCCGTTCTGCCTGCTGGACGAGGTGGACGCGCCGCTGGACGAAGCCAACGTCGGCCGGCTGGCCAACATGGTTAAGGAAATGAGCGAGAAGGTGCAGTTCCTGTTCGTCAGCCACAACAAGGCGACGATGGAGGCCGCGCACCAGCTCTCGGGCGTGACCATGCGCGAACCGGGCGTCAGCCGCCTGGTCAGCGTGGACCTGGAAGAAGCCGCGCGATTGGCGGGCGCGGCCTGACGTGCCATCCTAGTTACCTGAATGAACTAGCCGGAGAACCTATCGAATGTCCGACACGGCACTGTTGCGCATCGGCATCCTGGCCGCCGGCCTGCTGTTGATCGCCGCGATCTTCCTGTTTGGCCGTCCGAAGAAGAAGCCCCAGGGACGCCGCGTGGAAAGCGCGGAACCGGCCAGCGGCGAGCGCCGCGAACCGGTATTGGGCGAGGACGGCGTTGTCGTGGCCGATGGCCGCGTCGAACCGGGCATGGGCACGGAAGGCGAACAGGCCGAACTCGGCCTGGGCGATACCGACCCGGGCGCCAGCGATCTCGGCAAGCGCGCCACCCAGGATTTCGACAAGATCGTTTCGCTGTTCGTGGCCGCCCGTGCCGGTGAGCAGCTGCGCGGCGAAGACATCGTGGTAGCCGCGGAGAAGACCGGCCTGGTGTTCGGCCACATGAACGTGTTCCACCGTCTGGTGGAAGGCCATCCCGAGCGCGGGCCGATCTTCTCGATGGCCAGCATCATGAAGCCAGGCAGCTTCGACATGGCCAACATCCGTGCCATGGAAACCCCGGCCATCGCCTTCTTCCTGACCCTGCCGGCGCCGCTGACCGCGCTGGATGCCTGGGAGAAGATGCTGCCGACGGTGCAGCGCATGGCCGAACTGCTGGATGGCGTGGTGCTGGATGACAGCCGCAACGCCTTGGGTCGCCAGCGCATCGCGCACATCCGTGACGAACTGCGCGCCTACGACCGCCAGCACCAGGCGCCGCCGCTGACCAAGACCCCGCGCTGGTGAGCGCCATGGCGTGCCGACCAACGGTCGGCACCCACCCCGACCAACAGTCGGCACCAACCCCGACCAACAGTCGGCACCAACCCCGACCAACGGTCGGCACCCACAACAGTAGATCCACGCCCTGTGTGGATGGGGTCTACGCCGGTACGCCGGCCACCTTGGCAAACGCGCGGCGGAACGCGGCCATCTCGTCCTCGCTGCCGACGGTCACGCGCACGTGCTGCGGCCAGATCGGCCAGCTGCGCCCGATCACCACACCGTTGTCGGCCATCGCCTTGGCGAACGTGCTGCCGTCGCGTTGCACGTCGACCACGAAGCAGTTCGCTTCCGACGGCAGGCAGCTGAAACCACGCTTGCCCAGCCATGCGATGGTGGCCTGGCGCACCTTGGCGTTCTGCAGGCGACGCTGCGGAATCAGCTGCGGATCCTGCAGGCTGGCCAGCGCCGCCGCCAGCGCGGGCACCGGTAGCGGGTTGTCGCCGGGGCTGGCCAGCTCGCGCAGACGCTCGGGATGTGCGGCCACCAGACCCAGGCGCAGGCCGGCCATGCCGTACAGCTTGGAGAAGGTACGCAGCACGATCAGATCGTCGCGCTGCGCCACCTGCGCGATCAGGCTGGGCTGCTCGCTGTATTGCAGGTAGGCCTCGTCGACCAGCACGCGGGTGGAGGCAGGCTTGTGGGCCAGCAGCCAGGCGAGCTCATCCGGTGGGCTGATCGAACCGGTCGGGTTGTTCGGATTGCACACGTACAGCAGCCCGGTCGGGCGCGCATGCGCGGCTGCGACCATCGCACGCAGGTCATGTGCGCCGTCATTGCGCAGCGGCACCTTCTGCACGTGTGCACCATGTGCGGCAGCGACCTCGCCCAGGGTCTCGAAGGTGGGGTCGGCCACCACCAGTCCCGCCTGCGGGCCGGTCCACAACGTGGCGGCGCGGTTCAACGGTTCGCTCGAGCCCGGATAGAGGCGCACATGGTCGGCCGGGATACGGGCCTGCTCGATGAACGCATCGCGTACCTGTGCCGCCAGGGCGAAGCGGTAGCGGCCGCAGCTGGCGATGCTGTCGCGTGCCGCCTGCTGGGCAGCGGGGGAGGGGCCGTAGGGGCATTCGTTGAAGTTCAGTAGTACCGCGCCTTCGGCGGGGGCCGCACCGACGGTGGCCGCGGATTGGGCCTGGCCACGCAGTGGCAGGCCGCTGCCGGCGACGGCAAGGCTGGCACCGGCCAGCTGCAGGAAGCGTCTACGGGAGTCAGGCAGGGTCATGGGCAGGATTCCGATGGGGCCGTCGCACGCTAGCGCCGGCGAGGGTGGGCGGCAAGGTGCTTCTTGTGGTGTCGAGCCATGCTCGACTACAGACGTGCCAACCAAGGTTGGCACCTACCGGAATGAGAGAGAAGGTTGGCACCGGAGCGGGGGAGTGCCCGTCGAGCACGCTCGACGCTGCAAGGGCGGGGCGTTACAGGGCCTGACGGCCGGGCGCGGTAGAATCCCCGGCCATCCCAGAACCACCGGATCCCGATGAGCCCCAGCCCCGCCGAACGCGCCGAAGATCTCCGCCGGCAGATCGCCCAGGCCAACCGCGCCTACCACGAGCTGGACGCGCCGGAGATCCCCGACGTCGACTACGACCGGATGGTGCGCGAGCTGGAAGCGTTGGAGCGCGAGCACCCGGAACTGGCCCGTGCCGACAGCCCGACCCAACAGGTTGGTGCACGCCCGTCCGGCCGCTTCCCCGAAGTGCGCCATGCGGTGCCGATGCTGTCGCTGTCCAATGCCTTCAGCGATGAGGAAGTGGCCGACTTCGTGCGCCGCATCGATGAGCGCCTGGGCCGCCGCAGCCTGCAGTTCTCGGCCGAACCGAAGATGGATGGCCTGGCGATCAGCCTGCGCTACGAGGACGGTCATTTCGTACTCGGCGCAACCCGCGGTGATGGCAGTACCGGCGAGGACGTGACCGCCAACCTGCGTGAAATCGGCGATGTTCCCAAGCGCCTGCACGGCAAGGACTGGCCGGATGTGCTGGAGGTGCGTGGCGAGGTCTACATGGCCCGCGCCGACTTCGAGGCCTACAACGAACGTGCGCGCCAGCAGGGCGGCAAGGTGCTGGCCAACCCGCGCAACGCGGCAGCGGGTTCACTGCGCCAGCTCGATCCGAAGATCAGTGCGCAGCGCCGGCTGAGTTTCTTCGCCTACGGCACCGGTGAAGTGCAGGGCGGCGAGCTGCCGGACACCCATTCGGGCACGCTGGCCCAGCTCGGCGCCTGGGGCTTCCCGGTCAGCGGGTTGTGCAAGGTGGTGCAAGGCGCCGACGGCCTGCTCGGCTACTACCGTGACATCGGCGAGCGTCGCGATGGCCTGCCGTTCGACATCGATGGTGTGGTCTACAAGCTGGATGACCGCGCCGGCCAGCAGGCCATGGGTTTTGTCTCGCGTGCACCGCGCTGGGCCATCGCGCACAAGTTCCCGGCGCAGGAACAGAGCACCACGGTGGAGGCGATCGAGATCCAGATCGGCCGCACCGGTGCCGCCACGCCGGTCGCGCGGCTGGCACCGGTGGCTGTGGCCGGCGTGATCGTGTCCAATGCCACGTTGCACAATGCCGATCAGATCGCGCGTCTCGATGTGCGTGTCGGTGACAGCGTGATCGTGCGACGTGCTGGCGACGTGATTCCGGAAGTGGTCAGCGTCATCCTCGACCGCCGTCCACAGGGCACCTCGCCCTGGCAGATGCCGACGCGCTGCCCGGTGTGCGGCTCGGAAATCGTGCGCGAGGAAGGTGCAGCCGCGTGGCGCTGTTCGGGCGAACTGTCCTGCCCTGCGCAGCGCAAGGAGGCCATTGCCCATTTCGCTTCGCGTCGTGCGATGGATATCGACGGCCTCGGCGACAAGTACATCGAAACCCTGGTCGACGCCGGCATCGTCAGGAGCGTGGCCGATCTGTACCGGCTCAACCGCGACCAGCTGTTGCACCTGAAGCTGGTGCTGGATGCCGAGGACCCTTCCGCACTGGCCGCCGCGCTGAAGCTGCACCTGCCGGCAGAAGGCAGCGGCGCGGTGCTCAATGCGGTGCTCAAGCTGGATGGCAACGATCCGGCGTGGCGCGCGCAGGCGCTGGCACAGCCGGCCAGCTTCGAATGGAACACGAAGAAGATCGCCACCAGATGGGCCGACAACCTGATCGCGGCAATCGACGCCAGTCGCGCAGCCACGCTGGAGCGCCTGCTGTTCGCGCTTGGCATCGAGCACGTCGGCGAGAGCACGGCCAAGGCGCTGGCGCAGTGGTTCGGTGACCTGGAACTGATCCGCCACCTGCCATGGCCGTTGTTCAAGCGCGTGCCGGACATCGGTGGCGAAGTGGCGCGTTCTCTCGGCCATTTCTTCGAGCAGCAGGGCAACCAGCAGGCCATCGACGACCTGCTGCAGGTCGGGCAGGTGCGCATCAGTGATGTGCACGCGCCCAGTGCCAAGCTGCGCGAAGGCCTGGATCTGGCGCAACTGCTGGTCGAATCGGAAATCCCCGGCATCACCCGCCTGCGTGCGGAGAAGCTGGTGGCTGCCTTGCCGGGTGCCCAGGCGGTGCTGGATGCCGAGCATGGCCAGTTCGTCAACGCCGGCCTGCCGGACGACACTGCGCGCGGTCTGGCCGACTGGCTCGATGCCGATGGCCATGGCGCGATGCTGCTGGCAGCCGAGAAGGCGATGCAGCAGATCCTGGCCAAGGCGCCGGCGCTGGCCGAGATCGTGGCCGGCCCGCTGGATGGGCAGACCGTGGTGCTGACCGGCACCCTGGCCCAGCTCACCCGCGATGCCGCCAAGGAACGCCTGGAAGCGCTGGGTGCCAAGGTTTCCGGCAGCGTGTCGAAGAAGACCAGCTTCGTGGTCGCCGGCACCGAGGCCGGCTCCAAGCTGGACAAGGCGCAATCGCTGGGCGTGCCGGTGTGGGACGAAGACCGCCTGCTGGCCTACCTCGCCGAACACGAATGATGACCCGCCGGGTGCCTGGCGCCCGGCATGAAAGACAAAGGAACACCGATGCAGACCGCCCCGCTGGATTTCCGCCTGGCCACCCGTGCCGACGAAGAACTGTTGATCGCGTTGATGCGCGAGTTCTACGCCGAAGACAGGATCGACTTCGATGACGCGCGCGTGCGTCGCGGCGTGGACGCGCTGCTGGCCGATCCGCGCAATGGCGAAGTGCTGCTGTGGCTGGACGAGGCCGGCGAGGTGGTCGGCTACGCGGTGATCGCGATGGGCTTCAGCCTGGAGCAGGGCGGCCACTTCATGCTGCTGGACGAGCTGTACCTGAGTCATCGCGCGCGCGGTCGTGGTCGCGGCAAGCAGGCGCTGGCCATCTGTGAACAGCGCGCTCGCGGGCGTGGTGTCAGCCGCCTGCGCCTGGAGGTGAACCACCACAACGAACTGGCCCGCCGCCTGTACCTGGCCAGCGGCTACATCGACGACACCCGCGATCTGCTGACCCTGCCGCTCGACCATCCGCGCCCGGAGGGCATCCTGTGAGCGAGGCCCTGCTGCGCGCGCTGCAGCAGCGCGCCACGCTCAATGCACTGGTGCGCCGCTTCTTCGCCGAGCGCGATGTGCTGGAGGTGGAAACGCCGATCCTGTCGGTGGCAGGCAACACCGAGCCGAACATCGACAGCTTCCATACCGATTTCACCGGCCATGTCGATGCCGGTGGCCGTCGTCGCTGGCTGCGCACTTCGCCGGAATATCCGCTCAAGCGCCTGCTGGCGGCCGGTGTGGGCGACTGCTACGAACTGGGCCGGGTGTTCCGCAACGGCGAGGCCGGCGGTCGCCACAACCCGGAATTCACCATGCTGGAGTGGTATCGGGTCGGCTGGGACCACCACCGGTTGATGGAGGAAACCGCCGAGTTGGTCGGCCAGGCGCTGGCCCTGGTCGGACGCCGTGCAACGCTGCGTGTGTTGAGTTACCGCGAGCTGTTCCAGCAGCACGTGGGCCTGGATCCGTTCGAGGCCGATGAAGCCGCGCTGCGTGTTGCGCTTGGCGACGTGCACATCGACCCGGTCGGGTTGACCCGTGATGATTGGCTGGACCTGTTGATGACCCACCACATCCAGCCGCAGTTCGATGACGCGGTGATGACCGTGGTGCATGACTGGCCGGCCAGCCAGGCCGCGCTGGCCCGCATCCGTCCGGGCACGCCGCCGCTGGCCGAGCGTTTCGAGCTGTACCTGGGTGCAGTGGAGCTGGCCAACGGCTATCACGAACTGAACGACGCCCACGAGCAGCGCGCCCGGTTCCAGCGTGACCAGCAGCGCCGCCACGAACGTGGACAGGTGCAGCCGGCCGTGGACGAGGCACTGTTGTCGGCGTTGCCGTCGATGCCTGCCTGTGCCGGCGTGGCGGTGGGTGTCGATCGCCTGTTGATGGCGATGAACCGCACGCCACGCATCGCCGATGTGCTGGCCTACGACTTCGCCCACGCGTGATCCCCGCGTGTTGCTGAACATCGCAGGCTGAACGAAACGCGGGTTCGGTGCGCTTGCGTCGGTAAGCACGATGATGCTCTTATCACGGCCAATGCCGGACACTGGCATCCAGTTCATCCATTCCTGCTGGGGAAGGCTTTGGTCAAGTGGTTCGCGGTTGTCGCTGCACCGGTGTACTCCATTGCGCTCTGGGGTGCCTGGCTGCCGTCGCCGGCGTCGGCCCAGCAGGTGGGCTACGACGATGAAGTGGTGACCTGCGAATCACGCGACATGGGTTGGGTGCACTGCGATATCGAGGTTGCCAATGGCGTCGACCTGGTGCGCCAACTGTCCAGCAACAGCTGCATCCGCGGCAGCGAGTGGGGTACTGACCGCAGTGGTGTGTGGGTCACCCTGGGCTGCCGTGCCGAGTTCCGCGCCCGGCGCGCAGCGGGCGCGGCGCCGCCGGCTGACAGCTCGGGCAAGCGCCTGGTGCGCCGTGTGGTGCGCTGCGAGTCCAATGGCCGTCCGCAGAGTTGCCCGGTACGACTCGATGGCGCGCCGGTGCGCCTGCTGCGCCAGTTGTCGGTGTTGCCGTGCCGCGAAGGGCAGGGCTGGGGCTACAAGCGCAATGAAGTCTGGACCAGCCGTGGCTGCCAGGGTGACTTCGAAGTGGCCGATGACGATGGCCGCTTCGTCGACATGCCGCGCCGCCTGACCTGCGAATCGAAGTCGAAGAAGCGGCGCTTCTGCGGTGCCAGCATCTCGGTTGGCGCCGTGGTCTCCGAGCAGCTGTCCAGCACGCCCTGCGAGGAAGGCAGTACCTGGGGCTGGAGCCGCAACGGGATCTGGGTGGACGGCGGCTGCCGCGCCGAATTCTCGGTGAATTGAGCCCGGGCAGGCTCCAACCCTGCGGGGCGTGGCCCTACAATGGGCCCATGAACACTGCCTCTGACATCGACTACGCCCGTTACGACCACATCCGCCCGATCCTGTGGACCGGCGATGCCCTGCAACTGCTGGACCAGCGCAAGCTGCCGTTCGTGGTCGAGCACGTGGTCTGCCATGACAGCGACGAGGTTGCCAGCGCGATCCACGCATTGACCGTGCGTGGCGCGCCGGCGATCGGCATTGCCGCTGCCTGGGGTGTCGTGCTGGCTGCACGCGAGGTGCAGGCCGCCGATGGTGCGCACGCCCTGCAGCAGCTGGAACCGGCCCTGCAGCGCCTCAATGCATCGCGCCCGACTGCGGTCAACCTGGCCTGGGCGCTGGCGCGCATGCGCCGTTGCCTGAACGCCGCCGGCGCCGACTGGAAGGCGTTGCTGGAATCGGAAGCGCAGGCCATCGCCGAGGAAGACCTGGCCGCCAACCGCCACATGGGTGCACTGGGCGCGGGCCTGATCGAGGCTGGCAGCGGCGTGCTGACCCACTGCAATACCGGCTCGCTGGCCACTGCGGGGTTCGGTACCGCGCTGGGCGTGATCCGCGCCGGCATGGCCCAGCACCGCATCGCCCGCGTGTTCGCCGGCGAAACCCGGCCGTGGCTGCAGGGGGCACGCCTGACCGTGTGGGAACTGCAGCAGGACGGCATCGATGCCACCCTGATCGCCGATTCGGCTGCCTCGCACCTGATGAAGACCGGCGCCGTGCAATGGGTGATCGTGGGCGCGGACCGCATCTGCGCCAATGGCGATACCGCCAACAAGATCGGCACCTACCAGCTGGCCATCGCCGCCCGCCACCACGGCGTCAAGTTCATGGTGGTCGCACCGTCCTCGACCGTGGACATGGAGACCGTGGACGGCAGCCAGATCGAGATCGAGCAGCGCGACCCGGGTGAGCTGTACGGCGTGGGGGGTACCCGTACCGTCGCCGAGGGCATTGCTGCCTGGAACCCGGTGTTCGACGTCACCCCGGGCGAGCTGATCGACGCCATCGTGACCGAGCGCGGGGTCATCCTGAACCCGACCGCCGGGAACATGCGCACCGCCTTCGGCGGCTGAGGCGGGCAGGAAGGTCCCGGGGTCGGATCCCTTTTCGCAGGAAAGGGCTCTGACCCCAGGCAGGCCTCATCCACGCACGGCGCGGATCTACTGATTTCGCGCAGCCGAGCATGGGCTCGGCTCTACAGGGGCGGTATGGGGCCCTAAGTTCCTGATTTGTGCCGGTAAAATCCCCGTAAAGGGAGGCGGAAAACGGCCTGTTGTGGTAGTATCCACAGGTTGAATCGAGGTTCCGGCGCGACCCCCTCCCGCAGAGGGCTGCGCCGGACTGGACCGCTACCAGACAACGGAACCCGAATGGCAGAAACCGCCAAGGAAATCATCCAGGTCAACCTGGAAGACGAGATGCGCAAGAGCTACCTCGATTACGCCATGAGCGTGATCGTGGGCCGCGCGCTGCCGGATGCGCGCGACGGCCTCAAGCCGGTGCATCGCCGCGTGCTGTACGCGATGAACGAACTCAACGCGCACAGCAACAAGCCCTACTTCAAGTCGGCGCGTATCGTCGGTGACGTCATCGGTAAGTACCACCCGCATGGCGATCAGTCGGTGTACGACACGCTGGTGCGCTTGGCACAGCCGTTCTCGCTGCGCTACATGCTGGTCGACGGCCAGGGTAACTTCGGTTCGATCGACGGCGACTCCGCTGCAGCAATGCGATACACCGAGGCGCGCATGTCGCGCCTGGCGCATGAGCTGATGGCGGACATCGACAAGGAAACCGTCGATTTCCAGCCCAACTACGATGAGAAGGAACTGGAGCCGACGGTCATGCCGACCCGGTTCCCGAACCTGCTGGTCAATGGTTCGGCTGGCATCGCGGTGGGCATGGCGACCAACATTCCGCCGCACAACCTGAGCGAATCGATCAACGCCTGCATCGCGCTGATCGACAACCCGGACATCGATGTCGACGGCCTGATGGAATACATCCCGGGCCCGGATTTCCCGACTGCCGGCATCATCAACGGCACTGCCGGCATCGTCGCCGGCTACCGCACCGGCCGTGGCCGCGTGCGCATCCGTGCCAAGGCCGATATCGAAGTGGCCGACAACGGCCGCGAATCGATCATCGTCACTGAAATTCCTTACCAGGTGAACAAGGCGCGTCTGATCGAGAAGATCGCCGAGCTGGTCAAGGAAAAGAAGATCGAAGGCATCAGCGAGCTGCGCGATGAGTCCGACAAGGACGGCATGCGCATCTACATCGAGATCAAGCGCGGTGAATCTGCCGAGGTTGTGCTGAACAACCTGTACCAGCAGACGCAGATGGAATCGGTGTTCGGCATCAACATGGTGGCGCTGGTCGATGGCCGCCCGCAGTTGATGAACCTCAAGCAGATGCTGGAGGCGTTCGTCCGCCACCGTCGCGAAGTGGTCACCCGCCGCACCGTGTTCGAGCTGCGCAAGGCGCGCGCCCGTGCCCACGTGCTGGAAGGCCTGACCGTTGCGTTGGCCAACATCGACGAGATGATCGAACTGATCAAGACCTCGCCGAACCCGAACGAAGCCCGCGAGCGCATGCTGGCCCGCGTGTGGGAGCCGGGCCTGGTCGGTGCGATGCTGGGTGCGGCCGGTGCCGAGGCCTCCCGTCCGGAAGACCTGCCCAAGGGCGTGGGCCTGATCGAGGGCGGCTACCAGCTGACCGAGATCCAGGCCACCCAGATCCTGGAAATGCGGCTGCACCGCCTGACCGGGCTGGAGCAGGACCGCCTGACCGACGAGTACAAGCAGCTGCTGGAAGTGATCGCCGGGCTGATCCACATCCTGGAAGATCCCGACCGCCTGCTGCAGGTGATCCGCGAGGAGCTGGTCAACGTCAAGGCCGAATTCGGCGACGAACGTCGTACCGAAATCCGCCACAGCGAAGAGGACCTGGACATCCTCGACCTGATCGCGCCGGAAGACGTGGTGGTTACCGTGTCGCATGCCGGTTACGTGAAGCGGCAGCCGGTGAGCGTGTACCGCGCACAGCGCCGTGGTGGCCGTGGCCGCAGCGCGGCGGCGACCAAGGAAGAGGATTTCATCGAACAGCTGTGGCTGGTCAACACGCACGACACGCTGCTGACCTTCACCAGTTCGGGCAAGGTGTTCTGGCTGCCGGTCTACCAGCTGCCCGAAGCCGGTTCCAACGCCCGCGGCCGTCCGATCATCAACTGGATCCCGCTGGAGCCGGGCGAACGCGTGCAGGCCGTGCTGCCGGTGCGCGAGTACGCCGATGGCCAGTTCGTGTTCTTCGCCACGAAGAACGGTACGGTCAAGAAGACCCCGCTGAGCGAGTTCGCCTTCCGCCTGGCCCGCGGCAAGATCGCGATCAACCTGGACGAGGGCGATGCGCTGGTCGGCGTCGGCTTGACCGACGGCCAGCGCGACATCCTGCTGTTCGCCTCCAACGGCAAGACCGTGCGCTTCGGTGAGGACAAGGTCCGCTCGATGGGCCGTACTGCCACCGGCGTGCGCGGCATCAAGATGCCGGCCGGCGAGGAAGTGGTCAGCCTGATCGTGGCCGAAAGTGCCGGTGGCAGCGAGGACGAGAACGAGGACGACAACGGTGTCGAGGAAGCTGTCGCCAATGGCGACGCGGTGATCGACGGCGCCGATGACAGCAGCGTGCAGTACATCCTTACCGCCACCGAGAACGGCTACGGCAAGCGCACCCCGCTGCCGGACTACCCGCGCAAGGGCCGTGGTACGCAGGGCGTGATCGGCATCCAGACCACCGAGCGCAACGGCAAGCTGGTCGCCGCAGTGCTGATGGGCTCCAGCGACGAAGTCCTGCTGATCTCCGATGGTGGCACCCTGGTGCGTACGCGTGGCTCGGAAATCAGCCGCGTCGGCCGCAACACCCAGGGCGTGACCCTGATCCGCCTGTCCAAGGACGAGAAGCTGCAGGCGGTGGAGCGCATGGATGCCTCGATCGACGAGGACGAGGATGAGGTGGCAGTGCCTGCCTCTGCCCCGGCCGCGACCACGACCGATGGCGCCCCGGCGGCTTCCAGCAGCGAGGACGCCGCACAGGAGTGATCCTGCCGCAAGGTTGAGTTACGCGACGACGCCGGCCCTGTGCCGGCGTCGTCGTATCCGGATGCCGCACATACGCACGCGCTTCACGTCGGCGGTGGGATAACGGCGCATGCTGCCCCCGGAGATCGACGATGTCCGCCACGCCGCCGTCCGCTCCTGCTCCCGTCCGCGCCTCCCGGCATCCTCTCGTTACCGTGCTGTCGCTGCTGCTGGTCCTGCTCGGCCTGGTCATCGGCGGGCTCGGCGCATGGCTGCTCAGCCTGGGCGGCTCGGCGTACTACGCCATCGCCGGGGCCGGCCTGCTGGCCAGTGGCCTCCTGTTGTTCGGCAATCGCCGCAGCGGCGCGCTGCTGTATGCGCTGGTGTTCGCCGGTACGCTGTTGTGGACCTGGTGGGAGTCGGGCAGCGACTACTGGCGCTGGGTACCGCGGCTCGGCCTGGTGACCGCGCTTGGCATCGTGCTGGCGCTGCTGGCGCCCACCCTCCACCAACCGGTTTCCAGGCGCCTGTCGCGCAGCGTGGCCGGCGTGCTGATGCTGGTGTTCGTCGCTGCCTTCGGATTGGCGTTCGCGCCGCACGGCGAAGTGGACGGGCACCAGCCGTTCCCGGAAGGCGCGGCCAGCGTCGGGCTGGAACCGACCCGCGACACCACCGGCCTGCAGCCGGCCGACCAGCCTGCCGAAGGGGACTGGCCGGCGTGGGGGCGCAGCAATGCCGCCACCCGCTATTCGCCGCTGCAGCAGATCACCCCGGCCAACGTGGCCACGCTGCAGCTGGCCTGGCAGTTCCGCACCGGCGATATGCCGAAGAAGCGCTGGGGTGCGGAAACCACGCCACTGAAGATCGGCGACCGTCTGTACCTGTGCACCGCCCGCAACCGCCTGATCGCACTGGATGCGGCCAGCGGCAAGGAAGTGTGGCGGTTCGATCCGAAGGTAAAGGACGCTTCGATTCCATACACCGCCGCCTGCCGTGGCGTGAGTTATTACGAGCAGCCGGCCACGCCGATCCTCGCCGATGCCGCATTGGCCGATGCCGCTGCTGATCTGGCGTTGCCGGAACCGCCGCCCACTGCCACCCGCAGCGCTGCACCGGGCAGTCGTCCGGCATGCTGGGCGCGCATCATCGAGGGCACGCTGGACGGGCGCATCATCGCGGTGGATGCCGACAGTGGCCGCCCCTGCGCGAATTTCGGCAACAACGGCCAGGTCGACATCACCCTGGGCATGGGCGAGGTGCCACCGGGCTATGTGTCGATCACCTCGCCACCGGCCATCGTGCGCGGGGTGATCGTCACCGGCCACCAGGTGCTGGATGGTCAGCGCCGCGACGCGCCGTCGGGCGTGATCCAGGCCTACGATGCGATCACCGGCAAGCTGCGCTGGGCGTGGGACATGGACCAGCCCGAACGCAGCGGCCTGCCGCCGCATGAGCAGACCTACACGCGCGGCACGCCGAACATGTGGACCACCGCGACCGGTGATGAGGCGCTGGGGCTGGTCTATCTGCCGCTGGGCAATTCCGCTGGCGACTACTGGAGTGGCTCACGCACGGAAAACCAGAACCGCTATGCGACGTCGCTGGTGGCGATCGATGTGGCCACCGGCAAGCCGGCCTGGCATTTCCAGGCGGTGCGCAAGGATGTGTGGGACTACGACCTGGGTTCGCAGGCCAGCCTGATCGATTACCCGACGGCGGCTGGCAAGGTGCCGGCGCTCCTGCTGCCGACCAAGCAGGGTGATCTCTACATCCTTGACCGCCGCAACGGCCAGCTGCTGACCGCCGCCGAAGAGCGCAGGGTGCCGGTCGGCGGTGTCGAACCGGAACAACGCTCACCCACGCAGCTGTTCTCGCTGTATCACACGCTGCGCCGGCAGCATGACCTGACCGAGCGCGACATGTGGGGCATCACCCCGGTCGACCAGCTGATCTGCCGCATCCAGTTCCGCAAGGCGTACTACGAAGGCTTCTACACCCCGCCGAGCAGTGATCGCCATTCCATCGAATATCCCGGCTACAACGGCGGTTCGGATTGGGGAAGTGTGTCCATCGATACACGCCGCGGCGTGATCGTGGCCAACTACAACGACATGCCCAACTACAACCGGCTGGTGCCACGCGCCGAGGCCGACAGGCTGGGCTGGCTGCCACGCGAGAAGGTCCGGTTCGACAAGGGCGGCGCCGAAGGCGCGGGCGACCCACAGGTGGGCACGCCCTACGCCATCCAGGTAAACGCCGGTTGGCGCCTGCCGTTCACTGGTCTGCTGTGCAAGCAGCCACCCTATGGCGGCATCCGGGCCATCGACCTGCGCACCGGCAAGCTGCTGTGGGACCGTCCGTTCGGCAGTGCGCGCGGCAACGGACCATTCGGCATCCGTTCCGGCCTGCCCATCGAGATCGGCACGCCGAACAATGGCGGTTCGGTAGTCACCGCCAGCGGCCTGATCTTCATCGCCGCCGCCACCGACGACCTGCTGCGCGCCATCGACCTGAAGACCGGCAAGGAGCTGTGGCATGCCAAGCTGCCCGCGGGTGGCCAGGCCAATCCGATGGTGTACGCGCAGGGCGGGCGCCAGTACGTGGTGATCATGGCTGGCGGCCACCATTTCATGGAAACCCCGAACGGCGATTACGTGATGGCCTACGCGCTGCCGAAATAGCGCTGCCGGCCTGAATGCGACCTGCGGGCTGTGACCGCTGTCGCTGAAGTTGCGCTGGCGACCGGGCAGCATCCATCATCGGAACAGGACGGGGCCGGCCAACGCCCCCAGGGAAGGAAACGCATGCTGACCTCCGAACGCCTGCCGGGGCGTGCCACCCGGCTGCTGGCAGGACTGCTTCTGCTTGGCCCTTGCCTGTGGGCAAGCGCGCAGGCGTCGCCCCAGCCCGCCGCACGCAAGGTGCCCAGCGGTGCCGAACTGATCGCAGGCGATGCGCGCTCTCTGAGCCCCGCCCATGCGCCTTGCATGGCGGCCGCAGGCACCGCGCTGGACGCCCGTCGCCGTTGTGCCGACGCTGAACTCAAGGTGCACGACGATGCACTCAATGCCGCCTACAGCGCGGCGCGCTCCACACTGACCGCCAGTGATCAGCAGGTGCTGCGCGATCTGCAGCGGCAATGGCTGCACCAGCGCGACAGCCGGTGCCCGGAAGGCAGCACGGCCGTTGCCCAGCTGGATTCACAGCAGTGCCGCACGCACATGACCCTGCTGCGTGCCCGCCAGTTGCAGGGCGGCGGTGCGGCGGCGCTGGTGGCGGAAGCCAAGGCGGCCCCGGCGCCGGCGCAGGCCGCTGTGCATGCCGCCGATGCCGCGCCCGACAAGCAGGGCAGGATCGTCCTGCGGCCCGGCGAGGGCAGGCTCACACCGGCACTGCAGGTGGTCTTCCAGGTGACCGATTGCAGCGGCACCGACAACGTGACGACCTGCCAGGTGCGGAGCATGGGCGTGACCCGTGGTGGGCGCAACGTGGTGGTCACGGACGTGCAGCCGCGCCTGACCCGCGCCGGCACCGGTGCCCAGGGTGCGACCGCCGTGCTGCTGACCGTTTCGGATTTCAATGGTGATGGCGTGCCGGACCTGCAGGTGTGGCAGGACAACAGCGGTGTCTACAACGTTCCGGTGCATGCGTTCTACCTGTTCGATGCCAAGCGCAACCGCTATGTGCGTGCCAAGGCGTTGGAAGCGGCCATCGGTGGGCGCGACATCGACCATATCGACAATGGGCGGTTCGTGCTTCGCGCGAAGGTCAGCCCGTGCGAGCGCGAGGACAAGGTCATCCAGCTGCGCGGAACCGGCACGCGCACGCTGCTGCAGCGCCGCTATGACACCTGCAGGGGCGAGGCCCCGACCGAACCGGACCTGCTGAAGTAGGTCTTCCCCCGACGAATGGATGCGTTCCGGAACTGGAGAGCTGAAGGATGAGCGAAGGCTATGGAAAAGGTGGGTCGGGCTTCGGCCTGACCCGGGACCAGTCGGTCGAGATGATCGTGCGTACCTGCATCGACAACGGCATTACCGACCATCGGCAGATTGCCTATGTGCTGGCCACGGCGCAGCACGAATCGCGTGATTTCGCCGCGCCCGAGGAAGACTGGGGCAGGAAGCAGGCGGTGGATCTGCGCTACTTCGGCGGCGAGGAGTATTTCGGCCGGGGCTTTGCCCACCTTACCCACGTCAACAACTACGAGCGGCTGGGCGAGGCGCTGGGGATGGGCCGCGAGCTGGTCGAGCATCCGGAACGGGCTGCCCAGGCAGACATCGCCACCAAGGTGCTGGTGGTGGGGATGCGCGACGGCCTGTTCGGTGCGCGGCTGTCCGACAACGTCAACGCCAACCATGCCGACTACCGGCAGGCGCGGGCCTCGGTCAATGGCGGTGAGCTGAACAACGGCAGTCCCTATCCAGACGCCATCGCCACACGGGCCACTGAATGGGAATCCCAGGTTGCCGGCCTGGTCCAGCGTGTGCAGCAACCAGGCTTCCAGATGCCGGTGCCGACCCCCCAGGCGCCCGGCGGGGCGATGGACCTGCACCGGGGTGACGCCAACCAGCACGTGCTGGAAGCGCAGCAGTACCTGCAGCGCTTGGACGTCCGCAACAACGCCAATGCCGCGATCAAGCCCGACGGTGATTTCGGCGCCTCCACCGAGCAGGCCGTGCGCCGCTTCCAGACCGAGCGGGGTATCAGCCCGGCCAATGGCCGCATCGACGCTGCGCTGCTGGAACGCATGCGCAGCGACACGCTGGCGGTCGATCCGGACTTCAGGCGCCGGACGGTGACTGACCTGACCGGGCCGCTGGCCGACGGCAACCTGGACCCCGGTGAGAAGGGCGAGCCGGTGTTCGAAATGCGCCGGCAGCTGGAGGCGTTGGGGTACCTGACCGAACCGAACCCACGTGCCGAGCGCGATGCGCGCACGTTTGATGCCGGCATGCAGGCGGCCATGCGCAACTTCCAGCAGGACTATGGCCTGCCGCTGCGCCCCGGCGGCGTCATCGGCGCGGATGCGCGCCGGCAGTTGAACGATGCCGCCGTCGCTCGCGAGCATGCGCCGACCACCGAGTTCGACCGCGCGGAGAACTGGCCGCCGCAGCGTCCGCCCTATACGCGGGCGGAGTTCCAGCCGGAGCAGGTGCGGGCGCGGCAGCAGGCATCGGCGAATGCACCGGTCGCTGGTCCGGCCGCGCCGGAGCCCGCACCGCAGCCCAATGGCATGGAATCGCTGTCGCCCAGGGACGCCGCGCTGTTCGAGCGCATCCGCCAGGGGGTACCTGGCACCATCGGCGACGAGCACGTCATGCAGGCAGTGCTGGAGTCCAAGCGCAACGGCATCGATGATGCCGCGCGCGTCGACCGGGTGATGATGGCCGGAGATCGCCTGTGGGTTGCCGGGTTGATTCCCGGTGAGCGCGCCAGTGTGGATACGGCACAACCCGCGCGCTCGATGGAGGAAACGGTGAATGATCTGGCCGGTGACAACCGGCAGCGCGAGCACCAGCTCACCCTCGAAAGCCGCCAGCATGAGAACCGCGGGCCTTCAATGGCCTGAGCCTGCGGCAGCGACGTGCCCGCAGTGGGTCCGTCGCTGCCGGCAGGGTGTTTACAGCGTCACCACCACTTTGCCGATCTGTTCGTTCGATTCCAGGTAGCGGTGGGCGTCCTGGATCTGTGCGAAGGGGAACACCTTCGCGATCTTCGGCGCCAGCGTGCCCTTGTCCAGGCCATCGACGATGAACGCCTTGGCACGTGCCAGCGCGGCATCGTCGGAGACGATTTCCGAGTACAGGTAGCCCTTCAGCGTCAGCGACTTGCCCAGCACGTTGAACAACGGGAACGGGGTGGGTTCGCTGCTCAGCGCGCCGTATTCCAGCAGGATGCCGCCACGGGCCATTGCCTCGGTCAGCGGCACGAACTGCGGGCCACCGATCGGGTCGAACACCACGCGGGCGCCGGCACCGCCGGTGATGCGCGCCACCTCGGCTGCCAGGTCCTGCTCCTGGGTGGCGATGACATGGGCGGCACCGGCATCGAGCAAGGCCTGGCGCTTGCCCGGGCCACGGGTCACCGCAATCGGCGTGGCACCCACTGCATTGGCGATCTGGATCGCGGCCAGGCCGACGCTGCTGCTGGCAGCGGTGATGATGACGGAATCCCCGGCGGCCAGCTGCGCCTGCTCCAACAGTGCGCCCCAGGCGGTGACGTACTGCATCCACACTGCAGCCGCCGTTTCGAAGCCCAGCGCCTGCGGGTGCTTGACCACCAGTCGTGCCGGCACGTTGGCCAGCTCGCCGTAGGTGCCCCAGCGGGCGATGTCCAGCGGCGGCACCACGCTCACCGCATCGCCAGCAGCGAATCCGCTCACCGCACTGCCGACCGCCTCGACCATGCCGGCCGCTTCATAGCCCAGCCGGCTGGGGAACTGCGCCTCCTGCAGATAGGCGCCGTTGCGGAACATCACCTCGGCACGGTTCAGGCCGATGGCCTTGACCCGGATCTGGACCTCGTCGGCGGCGGGGGCGGGAACATCGATGTCGTCGATGCGCAGCACATCGGCGCTGCCATATTCGTGGATGCGGACAACCTGGCTCATGGGGGGCTCCTGGGCAAGGCCGGCGCTGGGGCCGGCGGAAAGGTGGAGGCTACTGTGCGCGTGGCCTGCCTCCAGGATAAGGGGTAATCTGGCGTTTCATTGAAAACCAATTGTTTGCAATGGACCTGATCGCTCCCCTGCGGACCTTCGTCAAAGTGGCCGAGGTCGGCTCCTTCGCCGCTGCCGCCGACGCGCTGGGCCTGTCGCCGCAGCTGGTCGGCAAACACGTGCAGTCGCTGGAACAACACCTGGGCGTGCGCCTGCTCAACCGCACCACGCGCAAGCAGAGCCTGACCGACTTCGGCCAGGCCTATCTGGCCCGTGCGCGGGTGATCCTGGAGGAGGTGGAAGGCGCCGAGCAGCTGGCCGAAGTGGCGCGCGGGCGGCCGATGGGGCGCCTGCGCGTCAGCGCACCGGTCACCTTCGGCGTGCATGCACTGGGACCGGCGGTGGTGGCCTACCTGCAGCAGTACCCGGACGTGCAGGTTGATCTGAACCTGTCCAACAGCCTGGTGGACATCGTCGAGGACGGCTTTGATCTTGTGTTCCGCACCGGTGATCTGGCCGACAGTGGGCTGGTGGCGCGACGGCTGGGGCCGTATCCGCTGGTGCTGTGTGCATCGCCAGGCTATCTGGCTTCGCGCCCGGCCATCACCCATCCCAATGACCTGAGCCGGCACGAGTGCCTGGGCTTCGCGCATTCGATCATCCGCACGCGCTGGAGTTTCCGCGATGCCGATGGCAGCGTGCTGACCGTGCCGGTGTCCAGCCGCTTCATGGTCAACCAGGCCGAGCCGCTGCTGACCGCGGCAGTCGGAGGGCTGGGGTTGATCCTGCAGCCCCATGAAATGCTTGCCGCCGCGCTGGCGCGTGGTGAACTGGTGGAAGTGCTGCCGGACTACGTGCCGGTATCGACGTGGATCAACCTGGTGTACCCGCGCGACCGCCAGCTGACGCCCAAGCTGCGCAGTTTCCTGGACTTCTGCGTGGCACGCTTCAGCGAGCAGACGATGGCACGGCGATAGCACGGCATCGGTTGGCATTCCTGTGACTGCCTGCGAAGGATCGCCCTGAGACGATTGGCCGGTTGCCGCTGCGTAGCGCGCGCTTGCTGCTGGGGCTGGCGGCATTGCTGTTCGCCGCCAACGTGATTGCGCAGCAGACGCCTGCGCAGGCGCTGGCCGCGTGGGAAGCGCAGGGGCGTGCGGATGGCCTGGCGCGACCGGATATCGAATGCCAGGATTTCCTGCAGGCGATGGGCCGGAAGCCTGCGGGACTGGAATACAGCGGCTGCAGCCAGGACGACGCGTCCTGCATCAAACCCATGCAGGCCCACTACCGCGTTCCAGGTACCCAGGCAGTGAAGGTGGAAGCCTATCTGCGCGAGACCCTTTGGCATGCCTGCATTGCGCTACGCCTGTTGCGGCTGGAGCAATGGCGCGCCGTACTACTGGCGCGACGGCCCGGATGCGGTGAGGTACCAGATCGGCATGGGCGTGGAATCGCTGCCGCATGAGCGGGGCGATTGGCATCGCATCGAGGCGTTCATCGTCACGGCTGAGGTGCTGCGGCAGGGTCCCTGGCGTGGATGCAGCGGGCGGTTCCATGATCTAGGATGCGCCCAGGGATACCCGCAAAGGAACTGCCATGAAGGCTGTTGGATGCCTGCTGCTCTGCAAAGTACTGGCCTGTTCGGTGCTGATGACGCTTTGGGCTGTTCCGGCAGTGGGCGCCCCCTCCAGCGTGCGTGCACATCCGCGTGCGCAGGACGCCATCGGTGACTGGCTTGCGGCCTTCAATGCGGGCAGCCTCGAGGGGTTGCAGGCATTCGCCGATAGATACGCGAAGAAGCAAGGCAGCGGTCCCAAGGACTATCTCGAGTTCCGCGAAAGCACAGGCCCCTTGCGCGTACTCGAATCAACCGAGAGTGCACCCGGCCAAGCGAAGCTGCTGGTGATGGGCCAGATGAACGAACGCGCGATGTGGGTGACCGCCGTCATGGACCCGGCCAATCCGTCGCACCTGATGCAGTTCCAGATCGAGGGCACTGAAACGCCGGACAAGCACAAGCCGGCACGGGTTGCATTGCCTGCCCTGATGGCCGACGTCACAGCAAGGCTGGAGGCGCTGCGGGCACAGGACGCGCTGTCGGGCGCGTTGCAGGTGGCACAGAATGGGAAGGTGCTGCTGGACTGGCGCGGTGGTGATGCCGATCGCAGCACTGGAATTGCAGTGGGCGTGGAGACGCAGTTCCGCCTTGCGTCCTCCAACAAGATGTTCACCGCCGTGGCCATCCTGCAGCTGGTGCAGGATGGCAGGCTCAGTCTCGATGACACGATCGGCAAGCACTTGCCGGACTTTCCGAACAAGGCTGTCGCCAGCAGCGTGACCGTGCGCGAGTTGCTGTCACATACCAGTGGCCTGGGGGACTTCTTTGGCGATGATTTCGAACAGTATTCCGCGTCCCTGAAGACGCTGGATGACTACGTGCAGCGCTTCGCCAGGGATGCGCCGCAGTTCACGCCCGGCAGCCAGGACAGCTACTCCAACTATGGCTTCATCGTATTGGGACGCATCATCGAGGCGATATCGGGGCAGTCGTACTACGCATATCTGGAGGAGCACATCCTGCACCCGGCGGGCATGACCGGCACCGGCTTCGAGCCGGAAACAGCGAGCGTTCCAAAGCGTGCCGTCGCTTACACGAAGCACGATGGGCAATGGGTCCGTGAAACGAAGTCGCTGCCCTGGCGCGGCATGTCGGCCGGTGGTGGCTACAGCACAGTGGCCGATATGGTGAAATTCGCCGAGGCACTGCAAGGCGGGAAGCTGGTTTCACCTGCATTGCTGCAGCAGGCCACCACGGCGCAGAACCACAAGGGCTGGTATGGCTTTGGTTTCGTGGTTCAGGGCGAGGGCAGGGAGCATCAGTACGGCCACGAAGGCGGTGCGCCCGGATCGAACAGTGCCATCGTGGTGCTGCCGGCGCAGGGCTACGTGATCGTTGGCCTGGCCAATGTCGATCCGGATGCGATCGGTAATGTGGTCAACTACATCGCGCGAAGGTTGCCACTGTGAACGCGGCAGGTGCCGTTCATTCCGGTACCCGCACCATCTTCGTCATCAAGTGTTCCACCACACCCGCCGGGTCCGCAGTGCGGCCGACATGCGTGCTCGACATCTGCACAACCGAGCTGCGCTTGGCGGTGAGGAAATGAAAGCGGGCGCGCGCGGGCAGCTTTGCGATGGGTCCGGCGCTGGCGTCGCCACGGCAGATGGCCACGATTGCATCCAGCCATGGCTGCAGCGCGTCCTGGTCCAGCGCCGGCGCGAAGGCACGCAGGCGCTCAGGATCGATTTCGATGGCCGCCTCCAGATGGCGCGCGCCCGGGCAGGAGACGATCACCCCGACGTTGATGAATTCCTCGCGTTCCACCCGCGGCACGACGCGGATGACCGCATAGTCATACGTGTGCAGCGTGGGCACGGATGGCCTCCTGCACGAACACTGCACGCACTTTCAGGCGGTGCTTGAGATAGTCGATGTAGCCCTGGCGATAGGCCTGTGGGCTGTCGAACGCCGGTTCGTCCACCAGCCAGCTGTCCGGCACCAGGCCAACGATGCGCTCGATTTCGGCATCGGTCAGGCACGCAGCCAGTTCTGCGTCCACCTCGGCAATGCGGCTGGCGAACGACAGCAGCACGTGGTCGCGGATCAGCACGAACGGCTTCTCGCAGGCATCGCCGGCGCTGGCCCAGTCGTGGTGGAAGTACATGGCCGCACCGTGGTCGATCAGGTACAGCTTGCGATGCCATACCATCAGGTTGGGGTTGCGGGTGGTGCGATCGACGTTGCTGGTGAATGCATCGAACCAGACGATGCGCGAGGCCAGCTCGGCATCCACAGGCATCGCGGCCGGGTCGTAATTGATCGCACCGGGCAGATAGTCCAGGCCCAGGTTCAGGCCCTCGCTGGCGCGGATCAGCTCCTGGATTTCCGGGTCGGGCTCGGTGCGGGCGAACTCGCGGTCCAGCTCGACGAACAGGATTTCCGGAATCGGCAGGCCCAGCGTGCGTGCCATCTCGCCGGCGATCAGCTCGGCGATCAACGCCTTCGGGCCTTGGCCGGCTCCACGGAATTTCAGCACGGCCATGCCGTCGTCGTCGGTCTCGACCACGGCGGGCAGGGAGCCGCCTTCCCGTAACGGGGTGATGTAGCGGAGGGCATGTACGGTGCGCATGGACGCATTCTAGCGTCCTGCCAAGGCAGGCGTGCCGCAGCAGAGCGGGGCGCCAGCTTAATGAACGGGTACCGCGCGAACCGCTTGTTGCAGGTCGCCTGCAATCTTCACTTGTTCCTTCCGCGTGGAGTGGCAGCATTCGTTCCAACGGAGCAACGCACCCGCGTGTGACCTTCAACAGGAGGCGCTCATGCCACTACAGTGCAGCTGTCACGCTTCACCGTGTATGCAACGCAACGCGTGGTGTTGATCTTGACCTGACACGGTCACGCCATCGGCGCAGATGGCCATCCGCCGCAGTTCCAGCCAAGTTCCAGACACCTTTCACCCATCGCACCCCCGCGTTGCCCGGTCGGGCCTGCGATCCAGCTACTTGCGCCCCGAGAGAGATTCCTGCGTTGCCGTCGACGCTGGCAGCGTGGGACCGCCGAACCCACGCTATCCCCACAGGCTTTGGAGGTGCACCGATGAACGACGAATTCAATGCCATGCTGCCCCCACTGGACGATGCCAAGGCCGAGGAAATGATCGGCAAGGTCGTGCTGGTGGGTGTCACCCGCTATGGTGGCGACGGCCAAGTGCAGGGTCTGGAGCAGTACGCGGGCACCGTGCTGCGCATCAGCGCCGACGAAGGCGTGGTGCTGGCCGACGAAGACGATGGCCATGAGCGCTACCTGCCGCCCATGCTCGACCAGTACCAGCGGGCCGAGCCAGGCGAATACCGCATGCGGAACAGTGGCATGATCGTGGTCGACCCCGATTACCTGACCGCCTGGGACCTGCACGCCCAGCAGTGACGACAGACCACGCCTGGCAGATGCCGGTCCATCGCCGGCCTCTCCGGGCGTGTCCCACTTTGCCCCATCCGGCCTCTAGCCCTTCCGGCCCATTCACCCCATCCCCCGCGGTGCTAGATTCGGGTCCATGCCCGATTCCGGGTACCCATTCACACCCAGGGGATAAGGATGCTGATCCGTCGAACCTCTCTGGCGGCGGCTGTTGCCGTTGCCACCGTCGGCCTGTTGGCCGCTGGCCCGGCCTTGGCCGACTACGCCAAGCCGCCGGAACACCTGCTCAAGGTGCTGAAGGCACCGCCACCGCCGGCGCCGAACGTGGCCCCGGGCGGCCAGCGCCTGCTGCTGACCACCGCGCAGACCTACCCCTCGATCAGCCGCGTGGCCCAGCCCTACCTGAAGCTGGCCGGCGTGCGGCTGGAGCCGAAGAACCGCAGCCGCCATGACACCCCGGGTGGCTACGGCATTCCGGCCTGCGTGGCCGACTTCACCCTGGTCGACATCGGCAGTGGCAAGGAGACCAAGGTCAACCTGCCGCAGGGCTGCGCCACCGGCGCGCTGTGGTCGGCCGATGGCAGCCACTTCGCCTTCCAGAATGCGGTCGATACCAGCGTGCAGCTGTGGGTGGGCGATGCGTCCACCGGCCAGGTGAAGCAGGTGCCGAACGTGCAGTTGAACCCCATCTTCGGCAACACCGTGCAGTGGCTGGGCGGCAGCCAGAACCTGCTGGTGAAGCTGGTCCCGGCCAACCAGGGCCCGGCGCCGTCCGACGGTGGCGTGCCGACCGGCCCGGATGCGCAGGAGTCGCTGGGCAGCAGTGGCGAGAGCAGCACCTATGAGGCCCGCGACACGCTGACCAGCGTGCACGACGAAAAGCTGTTCGCTTACTACGGTGCCTCGCAGTTGGCCGTGGTAGATACCGCCGCAGGCAGCGTGCGCCCGGTCGGGCAGCCGGCACTGTTCAACGAAGTCAGCGCCGCGCCCGATGGCGTGCACGTGCTGACTGAATCGATCAAGGCACCGTATTCGCACGCGGTGACCTACCAGCGTTTCGCCAACGACGTGGCCGTGCTGGATATCAGCAGTGGCCGCAGCACGCCGATCGCCAGCCTGCCGCTGGCCGACCGCGTGCCGGTGCACGGCGTGCCGGAAGGCCCGCGCGGTTTCGACTGGCGCGCCACCGATCCGGCTACCCTGGTCTACGCCGAAGCGCTGGACAAGGGCGACTGGAAGGTCAACGTGCCGCATCGCGATCGCGTACTGATGCTGAAGGCGCCGTTCAACGGCAAGCCGACCGAAATCACCCGCACCGCGCAGCGCTTCGAAGGCTTCGCGTGGACCGCCGATCCGGCCGTGGCCTTCCAGTACGAGAACGACGAGAATCGTCACTGGATGCAGACCCGCATCGTCGATGTGGACCAGCCGAAGAAGGAAGGCCGCCTGCTGTGGGACATGTCCAGCGATGAGCTGTACGGCAACCCCGGCAACCTGGTCTTCACCCGCCTGCCGAATGGCGCGCAGGTGGTGCGCCGTGAGGGCAACCATGTGTTCCTCAGCGGCCGTGGTGCCTCGCCGCAGGGCGACCGTCCGTTCCTCGACCGCCTCGACCTGGGCACGTTGAAGAGCGAGCGCCTGTTCCGCAGCAGTGCAGACGCCTACGAACAGTTCCTCGGTTTCAGCAACATGCCGGGCCGCTACCTGACCTGGCATCAGTCGGTGATCGATCCGCCGAATGCCTTCGTCCGCCAGCAGGGTGAGGCGGTGGCTGATGCGAAGGCCGGCGAGGCGCAGTTCGCGTCCACCGCGACCGCACTGACCAAGCTGGTCGACCCGACACCGGAAGTGCGCCAGATCAAGAAGCAGCTGGTGACCTACAAGCGCGCCGACGGCGTGGACCTGTCGTTCACCCTGTACACGCCGCCGGGCTACAAGGAAGGCCAGCGCGTGCCGGCGATCCTGTACGCCTATCCGGCCGACTTCGCCAACGCCGCGCAGGCGGGGCAGGTGTCCGGTTCGCAGCAGACCTTCACCCGCCTGCAGCCGTACCGCCTGATGCTGCTGGCCGGCTACGCGATCATCGACAACGCCTCGTTCCCGATCGTGGGCGATCCGAAGAACGCCTACGACACCTACCTGGAGCAGCTGGAAGCCGACGCCAAGGCGGCGGTGGACAAGGCCGTGGACATGGGCGTGGTTGACCGCAACCGCATCGGCGTGACCGGCCACAGCCACGGCGGCCTGATGACCGCCAACCTGATCGCGCACACCAAGCTGTTCAAGGCCGGTGTGGCGACCAGCGGTTCGTACAACAAGACCTTTACCCCGTTCGGCTTCCAGAACGAGCGTCGCTCGGTGTGGCAGGCGCAGGACGTGTACCTGAAGGCCTCGCCGTTCTTCTATGCCGACAAGATCAAGCTGCCGCTGCTGCTGGTCCACGGCGAGGACGACGCCAACCCGGGCACCGAGCCGTTCCAGTCGCGCAAGCTGTACCAGGCGATCCGCGGCAACGGCGGCACCACCCGGCTGGTGATGCTGCCGAACGAGCCCCACTGGTACACCGCGCTGGAATCGAACGAACAGTTGGTGGCGGAAATGCTGAACTGGTTCGATACCTACGTGAAGAACGCCAAGTGAAGGAACAGGAAGGCCGCCTCAGAGCGGCCTTCCTGCATTCTGTAGAGCCGAACCCATGCTCGGCTGCCACTGGCCTGTAAGCGGATTGAGGTGCTCTGAAATCAACTGTGGAGACTCGGTAACGACGTGTTACCGGCACATTCGCACGCCACGCAAATGATCTAGGCTGAACCTGATAGCTCGTTTCAGGTCACTGCGATGAAAGCCATTCTTCTTGCTGCAACGTTGTCGTTGGCCCTGGTTTCAACGGCCCATGCCCAGTCGTTTCCTGCTGAGCTGACGCAATTGGGCATCGTCGCCGGCATGCCCTATGCCAAGGCCAAGCGCCTGCTGGATGCGGCAGGTTGGCAGGCGAGTCCGGCACAGGGCGCCCCCGAGTCACTTGAGGGCTTTCCGGAAGTCGGATGCCAGAAGGGCGGAACGCAGTGCGCGACAACCTTCGAGAAGGGCGGGCAGCAGATCGCGGTGCAGCTGGGCACTACCTTGGCAGGGCAGCCGTTCGTGCAGGGCGCTGATTGAGCGCCTGCCACTCTCACGCCAGCGGTAGGCGATCCTGGGCGCGTGACAGCCGGTCATGCAGGTCACGCACATGCTCGGCCTTGGCATGCACCCGGGTGGTATCACCGAAGCTGCGCAGGTAGGCGCAGGCGGCGAAGCCGGCACTCTTCTTTTCGTAATCGGCAATCCAGGCCAACCGGTCCGGGTTGTTGGCCTGTTCGGCTGACCACGCAGCCACCGGTGGCCTGATGCGATAACGCAGGCCGACGCGCCACGGCTTCGGTGTCAGTCGGGCACGGAAGCAATGCTGCAGCCGGCACATGCGCGCGTACAGGGTGTCGGTGCCCAGTGCCTTGAAGAATGACTGGAGCTGCTCGTCCTCGGGTGAGAACGTGGCATGCATCGCCAGCACGCGCAGCCCCGCCGGGGTGCGGTAGACGCGCAGATGCCAATCGGGATGCTGCTCGCTGAAGGCGTCCACGCGCTTCAGCGCAAGCCCTTCAGCACCGCCGGCAGCGGCCAGGCGCTGCTTCCGCCGCATCAGCAGTGCCGCGTTGACCAGCAGCACTGCCACCACGCCCAGTACCAGGCCCACCAGCCAATGCCAGAGCACGGTGCCGATGACGGCGCCGGCAAGCAGCACGAGCGCAGCGACGATGGCCGGTATCACGCATCCAGCCGGTGGCTGCGCATGGTCGATGTCGGCGAACAGCACGTCGGGGCTGTTGAGGCACAGCGCGCCATAGCTGTTGCGGGTGATGATGACATCGCCATCGCGCTGTACGATCTGCTCGCGGATCGGCACGCCCTCCACACCGTAGTTGCTGCGCACTTCACGACGCGGCAGCACCTGCCCGGCGATGATGGCGTTGAGGGCTTCATGGGCACGTGCGTCGGCGTGGGCCTGGGCTTGGGCAGGCCCCTCGTCGGACCAGCCGAAGCGGCGCACGACCATCGGCCGGCCACGGAAACGGGCCTGCAGGCGGGCTTCGGCCCAGTACGCGGGAACGATCATCATCGTGCGGTGCTCCATCATCCATGGCAGGTGCCTGAGTGAGTCTGGCACAGCCCCGAAGGGCCTGCATGTGCCCGCTGCGGTGGCCGGGGCGGAGTGGTAGATTGCGCGCTTCGCATGCACTCCACCAAGGACGGAGCGATGTCCAGTTTCCTGCGTTGCCTGCTTGCCCTGGCCTGTGCCGGGGCGGTCGGCGTGGCGTCGGCGGGAACCCCGCCGGGGCCGCAGATCCTCACCACCGATGCCAGCCGCTTCTACGCGCTCTACGACAGCACCGGCGGCAAGCCCAGCATCGCCCAGCTGGCCGGTTACCTGGCCGAAGGCAGTCCGGGCCTGGGTGAACTGGCGAAGGCGCGCCGGGTCACGCCCGAGCGTATGGCCGAGGCCATTGCCAGCCAGCCCGGGGTGTATGCGCAGGGACGCGGTTGCCTTGCAGAGCTGCCGGCGGTGAAGCAGCGCCTGGTGCAGGTGTTCGGCAACCTGCAGGCGATCTATCCGCAGGCCGCGTTTCCGCCTGTGACCATCGCGGTCGGCCGCGGCCGACCGGTCGGGTTGACCTCCAAGAGCGGGGTGATCATCGGCCTGGAAGCGCTGTGCGCAGCCGATTTCATGAATCCCAATGTGCAGGACCGCTTCGTGCACGTGATCGCGCACGAGTACGTGCACATCCAGCAGACCGGCCTGACCGACGTCGAGCCAGGCGACCCGCATGCGACGGTGCTGCGTGTTTCACTGGGCGAAGGCATCGCCGAGTTCATCGGCGAGCTGATTTCCGGCAATGTCGGCAACGGTCGCCACGCGGCCTGGACCCGTGGCCGGGAAGTACATATCGAAAGCGCCTTCGCACTGGATGTGGACAGCACCGATCTGTCGCCGTGGCTGTACAACTACAAGCCCGGTTCGCAGGAACCCTATGATCTGGGCTACTGGGTGGGCTATCGCATCGCCAAGGCCTATTACCTGCAGGCCAAGGACAAGCGTGACGCGGTGCGTGCGCTGATCCAGCAGGACAACCCGAAGGCGATCCTGGCCGCCAGTGGCTGGACGCCAGGCATGTGGATGCCGGCCAAGGTGACCGGCGTGGCGGCGCGGTCGGCGGCACGCTGAGCGCGGGGCCGCGCGCTAGACTGGCGCAGACATTCAACGGAGAGACCCCATGCGTTCCTTGTCCGCTGGCCTGGCCGCGGTTGCCCTCGGTAGCGCGATGAGCGCCCATGGGATGGCGGCCGACGTGCCCGCCGTCAACCCGTTGTTGGTGGAACCTGTCGAGCGACTGCGCCCGGACGAGGTGCGCTTCATGCAGCAGCGCCTGGCCGATTGGCCGGAACTGCAGCGTTACCGCGATGCCAACGCGCGACTGCCTGCCGCCGTACCGGGGCAACCACGCGTGGTGCTCTTCGGTGACTCGATCACCGAAGGCTGGGGCAGGGAGGGCAGCGCGACGTTCTTTCCCGGCAAGGGTTGGCTCAATCGCGGGATCAGCGGCCAGACCACGGCGCAGATGCTGGTGCGTTTCCCGCAGGACGTGCTGGCACTCAAGCCGCGGGTGGTGGTGATCCTGGCTGGCACCAACGACATCGCCGGCAACACCGGCCCGTCCACGCAGGCGATGATCGAAGACAACCTGCACGCGATGGTGGACCTGGCTCGTGCACATGGCATTGCCGTGGTGCTGGCATCGGTGCTGCCGGTCAGCGATTACCCGTGGTTGCCGGGCACGGCACCTGCGCCCAAGGTGCGCGCATTGAACGCGGCATTGAAGCGCTATGCCGATGCGAAGCAGCTGGTCTATCTGGACTACTACACGCCGATGGCCAATGCCGCCGGAGGGCTGGATCCGCAGCTGGCCGACGACGGCGTGCATCCCACGGCGAAGGGCTATGCGGTGATGGCGCCGTTGGCCGAGGCGGCGGTCAAGCGCGCAATGGCGCTGGAGTAGGCACAGTACCCGCACTGCACAGGATCCAGCCCGCCAAGGTACAGTGGCGCCGAAGCTGGCCACGCCGCGTGGCCGCCAGGGACGATGGGGTGGGTGATGCGGAAGGGAATCCAGGGATGGCTTTGCCGCAGTGGCGCAACGATGGCCTTGCTGCTGGCCGCCGTGCCGGCGTTCAGTGCAGACACGGCGGTGCCTTCGCCGCTGACGCGTGAACCGGTGGGCGGCGTTTCATTGGCCGAATGGACCGCCCGCTGGTGGCGCTGGGCCGACGGCCAGGGCGGCGCGCCCTATCTCGACCCGGATGGCCGTGTGTGTGATCTGGGCCAGGAAGGCCCGGTCTGGAACCTGGCCGGCACCAATGGCCGTTTCCGGCCACATCGCGAATGCGTGGTGCCGGCTGGCAAGTACCTGTTGCTGCCGATCATCAACATGGCGCACTACCAGGTGGATGAGGCTGTGTCCTGCAAGGAGCTGCAGGCGGGGGCGGCGGTCAACAACGATTACCTGATCAGCGCGGTGGTGCTGCTGGACGGCCAGCCACTGGGCGACATGCGCAGGCATCGGGTCCGCAGCGAAGGCTGCTTCCGCATGGATGCCGACGACGAACACTCTCGGCTGGCCGCCGCCGACGGCTACTGGGTAATGCTCAAGCCGTTGCCGCCGGGCCGGCATACCCTCAGCGTGGGTGCCAACTACGGCGTGCCGGATGGCGGCGCATACAGCCGCATGCGGCAGTCCTTCGAGTACGTGCTGCACGTGGGAGGGCGCACCCAGGTCGTGTCGCGCGAACCGCACGCGGTGCCGGTGGCGGCCCCCTGAAGCTCAGGCGTCGTCCTGCTTCAACGCCGCATCGGCGGCCAGCAACGCTTCGGCGGCCGCACTGAGCGGCGGCGACGGCGGGGCGACCACGCCGATCGCTTCCATCATCTTCGGCATGCCCAGGAACTGCCGCGCACGCCGGTCGTAGATGCCGGTGACCAGCAGCGCGCGCGTGGCGATCTTCTGCTCGGGCCCGATCAGCACGCGCTGCTCCATGATGCCGCGCGAGCCGACCCAGCCCACCAGGCGCGTTTCCAGGGTGAAGCGCTGGAACGGCTTCAGCTCGCGACGGAACTGGATGGTGCCGGCGCCTACGATGGGCGCCCACTTCTCGCGCAGCGCCACCCGGCCCAGGCCCATGCGCAGGATCAGGTCCAGCCGGCCCAGGTCGAAGATGTTCCAGTAGCGACCGTTGGTCATGTGCAGGTTGCTGTCCAGATCGTTGGGCAGCACCCGGAACTGCAGGCGCGAGACCCCGAACGGGGCCTCCAGCTTCGGCCGGAACAGGCTGCACAGCAGCAGGTGGAGCAGGCGGAACCAGAGATTCATGGCTATGACGACTGTTATAGAATCGCCGGTACGCTAATCTATGACGACTGTCTTAGCAAGGAGCCCACCGTGAGCCCGCGTCCCTCTGATGCGCCACAACGCGTGATTGATGCTGCGGCACAGATGCTGGCGCGCGTGGGTCTCAATGCCACCAGCATCCGTGAGGTGACCAAGCTGGCCGAGGCACCGCTGGGCTCCACCTATCACCACTTTCCCGGCGGCAAGCAGGAGTTGCTGGCGCGCGCCACCCACATGGCTGGCGACAAGGTAGAAACGCTGCTGGTGGAGCTGCTGAAGGGTGGGGCGGTGCAGGGCCTGCAGCAGTTCCTGGCGATGTGGCGTGAGCGCTTGCTGCGTTCCGGATTCCGCGCGGGCTGTCCGGTGCTGGCCGCGGCAGTGGAAGAGCCGGTGGAGGCCGTGCCCAGCCAGGCACGCGTTGCCGCTGCCGAAGTGTTCGCGCGCTGGCAGGGGCACCTCGCCTCGGCGTTCGTCGCTGAAGGGCGCGCCCCCGCAGCGGCGGGCGAGCTGGCCAGCCTGGTGATTGCCAGCGTGGAAGGCGCAGTGGCGATGTGCCGCGCACTGCAGGACATCGCCCCGTTCGACCAGGTGACCGCGCAGTTGCTGAAGGCGGCCGCGCGTCCTTGATCCGGCTATCCGCGTGCGGAAGACGCGCAGCAGGTCATCGGAAGATCATCAGATAGCCCCAGCCGAGCACGATGGGCAGGAAGGCAGCGATGGCCGACGCGCCCAACCAACGCAGGTAGCTGCGGGAGGCGGGGGATCCCTGCCGCTTGAGGGCCCAGGCATGCGTCGGGAGCACCAGCAACGCCTGCACCGCAAAGGTGGCCACGGCGGCAAGCCATGCCACCAGGACGCCGAGGCAGCCATCGCTGATGCAGCGGCTACCAAACCACGAACCCCAACCGGCGAGGCCAATCATTGGAACGAACATCACGAGGGCGGTGGAGCGGGTGAGCTGGGAGACGTGCATGCCGTAGAGCATACTTTTTCGTGGCGGAAAGTCATGATCCAGCCGCCGGCGCGCGGGTACAAGGCCGGCGCCAGTGCGGCCTGTGGGTGATGGACCCACGGCCCATCGCGCTGGAATCCGTCCACCACCGCCTACGCGTGCCCGGCAAGGATGTCCGCATGCAGTATCAGGTTCCCGAGGTCCCTTGCCGCGCTGCCTCCCGCCCCCTCGCGGCGGCATGAAGCGCTCGCGCCATTTTTCACGCAGTCCACTGAAATTGCCCGTAAACCACGGCAGCGAAGTCGTGCGTGCGCGCCGGTACCTGCAGCAGCGGGGTTGGCCACGCCTGCAGATGGCGCTGATCGTCTCCCTGACCGGTGCGGCCGGATTCCTTGCCTCGTACCTGCTGCGCCTGGCCGGCATCGACGCGATGTTGCTTCGCTACCCGATGGCCGTGTTGCTGGCCTATGGCGTGTTCCTGCTGCTGGTGTGGATCTGGATCCGCTGGCGCTGGGCAACGTACTGAAGGGACTGTCGCAGGATGTGGGCGGTGGCAGCCCATCGCCTCGCATGCAGGGCATGCAGGAACAGGGATGGTGGCGGGTATGCGTGTCGCATACGATCTGGCCGCTGCTCGGCCTGCTGCTGTTTTTCGCCGTACTGGGCTGGCTCGCGCAGGAATGCGTGCCGGGTGCGAGCCATCTGCTGCAGGTCATCCAGGGGGGGGAGTGCGGTTGGCTCCTTCATATCGCCTGGACCCGCCCCGTTTTCAGCTGCACTGAACAGTGGGCTATGATCGCGGTCGGCCGGGATTCGTGTCCCGGCGGTGTCACCTATCGGGAGCTTGTCGTACTGCATCTGAAACAGGGGCGCTGGATGGCCGGACGCCCACTGGGACACACAACCACTGACGAGGAAGAGCGCATGGATGTCGCTGCACGCAGGAACAGGACGTTGTTTCGTTGGATCATGGTGACGCTGCTGGCGGCGTTGTTGCCGTTTGCAGCCCTGGCGCAGCCCGCAACCGGGCAGGCCGATGGCGCCGAAGCCGCCACCGCCGCGGAAGAGGCGCAGTGCCGCGCCTGTACCTATGAGCGCATTGGAACCAAGGTCGATATCGGCCTGGTGGCACTGGTGTCGCTGCTGGTGGTGGGCCTGCTGACCGCGGCGTCACGGGAATGGGGCACTACCTCGCAGCGCTGGACCTGCCGCACGCTGGCCCTGCTGCTGGTGGGTGTCGGTCTGGCGTTGCTGTGGTGGGCTGGCAGCGTCGTCTACCTGGGCTACAACCCGTGGCAGGAAATGGCCGCCCCCGCCGATGGCTCGCTCACCTCGACACTGCTCAGTACCTCGCCGAAGTGGTTGGCGGCACTGGTGCTGATCGGCTTGGCGCCTTCCATCTGGAAGCGCAGCGAGCGCCTGCCGGCCTGGCGTATCGGCTGACACTGGAACGGCGGCGCCGGATCACACCCGGCGCCGCCTGCGGCAATCAGTCAAAGCGCCAGCGCATGCCCGCATAGACGCCACGACCTTCGCCCGGGGTCGAGCGCGCGACATCCTTGCCGGCGTCGTCGTAACCCGGCGTGACCGTAGCGGCGTAGTGGCGGTTGCCGATGTTGCGCATCTCCACCCAGGCCTGCCAGCGGCCACCGGGTGCGTCGTAGCCGATGCGGCTGCCGAAGATCACATGGCTGTCGGCCCAGTAGCTGTTGGCGTAGTCGACGGCGATGCGCGAGGCGTATTCGGTATTGAGCGCAGCGTACAGGCCGGATGCATGATCGAAGCGCAGCTCGGCCTGGTAGGCGTGGCGCGGCAGGCCGGGCAGGCGGTTGCTGCCGAAACGCGCGTCGTGGCGGTAGCGGAAATCGCTGAAGGTATAGGCCTGGCGAAGCGACAGCCGGCCCGGTGCAGCCTGCCACAGCGTGCTGTCCAATCCGGCCTCGATGCCGCGGTGAACGGTGGGGCTGGCGTTGTTCTCGGCGATGAACAGGTTCGGCACCGGTTGCAGTTCAACGCTCAGCAGTTCGTGGTTCACGTGCGCGTAGTAGCCGGTCAGTTCCCAGCGGCCCAGCGCCGCGTCACCGCGCGCGCCCAGTTCCAGCGTGGTGGCGGTCTGGTTCTGCATCGGCACCGGCGCGCGCTGGCGGCCGGTAGACGGGCCATTGCCTGGCCCGAAGTACTGGTTCGAGCCCCAGATCATCGACCACGGGTGCGGCGCCTCCACCGAGCGGCTGAGGTTGCCGAACCACTGGGTCTGGGCGCTGTGCTGCCAGGTGAAGCCCAGTCGCGGCGCGTAGTCCCAGTCGTGGTCGCGCAGGCGGCCACCGCTGCTCGGCCAGGTCACCTGCACATCGCGACGGGTGTTGATCAGCGCCAGCCCGGTCTGCATGCGCAGGCGGTCATTGAAGGCGAGGGTATTGCTGACGTGCAGCGTGCTGTCGGTGCCGTGGTGGCGGAAGTCACGCGTGCGCGTGCCGGCAGCGAAGCCGTTGCTGGCAAAGCGCAGCGACTCGCGCACATCGGCGTCCAGATCGTGGGTGGCGCGCAGGCCGACCGTGGTTTCGCTGTCCAGGCCGAACAGCTGGTGGCGATGGCGGTAGTCCAGCGTGGCGTTGAGGTTGGCGTAGTCCAGCTGCTGCCGGTACAGGCTCTCGTTCAAGTCCATCGGGTACGTGTGATAGACCAGCCCGGCCTGCAACGAGGAGTCCTCATCGATCTGCAGCGTGGTGGCGTTGCCCACCCAGGTGCTGCCCGGCTGCGGGCGACGCGCATCGATGGCCAGGTTGGCCGCATTCGCGGCACGCGGATCGTTACGGATCTGATCGCGGGTCAGGCGACCGGGCGTTTCATGATTGGTTTCGCGGTAGCGCACGAAGAAACGCGTCTGCAGGTCGGGCGTGATCTGCCAGCCGATGTTGGCCATCGCGCCCTTGCCGTCGCCGCGCGCATGACGCTGGTAACCGTCGAATTCGGTATCGGTGTAGGCCAGGAAGTAGTCGACATCACCGCTGACGCCGCCCCAGCTGATGCCGCGCTTCTGATAGCCACGGCTGCCGGCTTCGTAGTGCAGCTGCACGCCCGCCGAATCACGACCGCTGCGGCTGACGTAGTCGATGGCACCGCCCAGCGCCAGCGCGCCACGCTCGAAGCCGTTGGCGCCGCGCAGCACTTCCACGCGCGACAGCCACAGTGGTTCCAGCAGCTCGTAGGGCGTGCCGCCCGGGCCGGTCAGTGGCAGGCCGTCGATCGACACCGCAATGCCCGAGGCGTGCGCGCCCGGGCCACGATTGATGCCCGAGCCACGGATCGAGATCCTGGTGCCTTCGTTGCCCGGCGACTGCGCGCTGATACCCGGCTGATAGGCCAGCACATCCTCACTGGTGGATAGGCGGCTGTCGGCCTTGGCCACGTCGATGACGTTACTGGCGCCCGGCACGCGCTTCAGCGCTTCGCGCGCCTGCGCGTTGGCACCGGCGGCGGTGACCTGTACGGCGTCCAGCGTGGTGGCCTGTGGGGCGGCGGCGGCGGTGGAAGCCAGGGCGAGGGAAACAGCCAGGAACAGCAGCGACGGGTGAGGGCGGTACGACGGAAGCGACATGCGGGAATGCTGTAAACCACGAAAGTGGCGCGCAAGTTAACAGGTCGGCAGCGCCGCGTCACCCGCCGGCGGCGTATGGCCGCCCGCCGTGTTCCTGTAGAGCCGAGCCCACGCTCGGCTAATCGCGCGCAGCGCGGGTTGTCTGCCATCGCGGCGAAGATCAGCCGAGCACGGGCTCGGCTCTACAGCAGGGTTTATGGCGAGGGCTTCGCCAGCTTCTTGGCCTTCGCGTACAGCCGATCAGCCGCTTCCCTCTCCCCCAATGCAGCGTGGCACTCGGCCAGGCTGTCCCACGTGTTGGCGGACTGCGGATACAGCTCGGTGTTCAGCGCGAACACCTTCAGCGCCTTGCGTGCACCGAGGCTTTCGCGGATGGCATAGCCATCACTGTTGATCGCACGTTCCAGTTCGCCGTTGGGAACGCCATTGCTGTCGCGCAGCCAGCTACGCATCTGCGGTTTCGCATCGGTGCTGTCATCCAGCGCATAGCCGATCAGCCGCTCGGACAACACCGCATGCGGAAACTCCCCGGGCGCAACCACCGCCATCGTGCTCTCCACCAGCGTGCTGGACCAGACATTGCGGGCGCTGCCATTGGTCAGGTACACGAACACCCAGTAACCGTTGGCCAGCGTGCCCTTGTAGGCCAACCGCGCACGAACGCGGGTGCCGCCATCATGACCGACCTGGGTGTAGCCATCGCTGCGGGTGGTATCCCAACCGGTGGAGAAGAAATTGCTGCCGCCACCGCTCAGCTTCTGCGGCTGCCAGAGTTTTTCCAGGGTCGCCGTGCGCACCAGCTTGCCGGTCGCCAGCGCCTGCAGGAAACGGTTCATGTCGCCCACGGTGGTCTGCAGGTCGGCATGCCCCCAGCCGTAGTTGGGCCAGGGATCTTCATTGGCCGGTTGCAACGCGCCATCCTTGCCGATGTACGGCACCGCCGCGCGCTCGACCGGCACGTTGGCGATGCCCCATGACGTGCTGGTCATCTTCAATGGCTGCAGGATGCGTTCGCGCGCGATGGCCGGGTAGGGCGTGCGGTAGTGTGCTTCCAGCAGCGCTGTCAGCACCAGGTAGTTGGCCTGGGTGTACTGCACGCGGCTGCCGGTGGCGAACTGCATCGGTGCCGCACCGGCCACCTTCAGTGCCGCGCCAAGGTCAGGCGCTACACCGGGGTAGCCCTTGCTCACCCAGCGGTTATCCACCCGGCCGTAGTACTCGCCGATGCCGGAGCTGTGGTTGAGGAAATCACGCACGTGGATCGCCTGCCATGCAAACGGCAGGCCCGGCACGTAGCGGCTGGCCGGCGCATCCAGATCCACCTTGCCCTGATCGACCAGTTGCATCACCAGCGTGCTGGTCAGCAGCTTGGCCATCGACTGCGCGGCGAAGATGGTCTCGACGGTGGCAGGGGCATGGGCAGCGGGATCACGTTCACCGCTGGCGCCCTGGTAGAGCACCTGGCCGTTGTGTGCGACCAGTACCGCCTGGCCGGCAATGCCGTAGCGCTCGCGGTTGCTCTGCAGTTGGGCGTCTAGCTGAGTGGAGAGAGTGGTGGGGACGTCACGCGCCGAAGCGGGCGGGATCGCAAACAGCGTGCAGAGCAATGCGGCAGCGAGCGTGCGGTACATCGCGGTGATCCATCAGCGGTGATGGCGCATGTTGGTCACGACCGACGAGCGGGTCAAGGCCGCCGATTCCCGCATCGGGGAGAGCCGGAGATCGGAAGAGCGTCGTGTAGGGAAAGAGGGTTGTGGGGTGTGGTTTGGGGGGGGGGGGGGGGGGGGGGGGGGAGGGGGGGGGGGGGGGGCGCATGTGGGCCACGCCCGCCGCGCGGGTCACGGCCGCCGATTCCCGCATGGGGGCGACCCGCCCCGCGGCCGCCGCCGCCGGATTCCGGTAGTGCCGGCCGCTGGCCGGCACCTCCGTGATCAGCCGAGGATCCCCGGCAGATCCAGTCCCTTTTCCTTCGCGCAGTCGATCGCGATGCCATACCCCGCATCGGCATGGCGCATCACGCCAGTGGCCGGGTCGTTCCACAGCACGCGGCCAATCCGCTTCGCCGCCGCTTCGGTGCCATCACAGACAATCACCATGCCGGCGTGCTGCGAGAAGCCCATGCCCACGCCGCCACCGTGGTGCAGCGACACCCACGTCGCGCCGCTGGCGGTGTTGAGCAGGGCGTTCAGCAGCGGCCAGTCGGACACCGCATCGGAGCCGTCGGCCATCGCTTCGGTTTCGCGGTTCGGCGAAGCGACGCTGCCGCTGTCCAGATGGTCACGACCGATCACCACCGGTGCCTTCAGTTCGCCGTTGGCCACCATTTCATTGAAGGCCAGGCCGAGTCGATCACGATCACCCAGGCCGACCCAGCAGATGCGCGCCGGCAGGCCCTGGAACTTGATCTTCTCGGCGGCCATGTCCAGCCAGCGGTGCAGGTGCGGGTTGTCCGGAATCAGTTCCTTCACCTTTGCATCGGTCTTGGCGATGTCTTCCGGATCACCGCTCAGTGCCGCCCAGCGGAACGGGCCGATGCCGCGGCAGAACAGTGGACGGATATAGGCCGGCACGAAACCCGGGAAATCGAAGGCATTGGACACACCTTCTTCCAGCGCCATCTGCCGCAGGTTGTTGCCGTAATCCACGGTGGGCACGCCCAGCGCATGGAAGCCGAGCATGGCGCGGATGTGGTTGGCCATCGATGCACGCGCGGCCTTCTCCACTTCCTTGGGGGCGGAAGCGCGCTTCTCATCCCACTGTTCGACCGTCCAGCCCTGCGGCAGGTAGCCGTTCACCGGGTCGTGCGCGGAGGTCTGGTCGGTCAGCAGGTCCGGCTTCACGCCACGCTTGAGCAGTTCGGCCAGCACGTCAGCCACATTGCCGAGCAGGCCCACCGACTTCGGCGTGCCGGCCTTGCACGACTCGTCGATCAGGCGCAGCGCTTCGTCCAGATTATCGGTCCAAGTGTCGAGGTAGCCGGTGCGCAGGCGCATGTCGATGCTGCTCTTGCGGCACTCGACGGCCAGGCAGGAGGCGCCGGCCATCACGGCAGCCAGCGGCTGTGCACCACCCATGCCGCCGAGGCCACCGGTGAACAGCCACTTGCCGGTCAGGTCGCCGCCGAAATGCTGGCGCCCCATTTCCACGAAGGTCTCGTAGGTGCCCTGCACGATGCCCTGCGCGCCGATGTAGATCCAGCTGCCGGCGGTCATCTGGCCGTACATGGCCAGGCCTTTCCTATCCAGCTCGTTGAAGTGGTCCCAGTTGGCCCAGCGCGGCACCAGGTTGGAATTGGCGATCAGCACGCGCGGCGCGTCGGCGTGGGTGCGGAACACGCCTACCGGCTTGCCCGACTGCACCAGCAGGGTCTGGTCGTCGTCCAGGCGCTTGAGCGTCTCGACGATGGCATCGAAGCTTTCCCAGTCGCGCGCGGCGCGGCCGATGCCGCCGTACACCACCAGTTCCTGCGGGCGCTCGGCCACGTCCGGGTGCAGGTTGTTCATCAGCATGCGCAGCGGCGCTTCGGTCAGCCAGCTTTTGGCGTTGAGCGTGGTGCCGGTCGGCGCGGCAATGGTGCGGGACGGGTCGTTGCGGGTCATGCGGCGCTCCGGTTCGTAGCGAATTCAAGGCAGGCGTTGAGCACCTGCGCCAGGGTGTGGCGCAGCGGTGCGGCGTGGGCGGGGTCGAGCGGGGTGGGCCAGCTGTGTTCGTCCACCTGGTCGGGCAGCGGCTCGTGCATGTAGCCGCGGCAGGCAAGTTCCATCTGCAGGCTGTGCACGCCGGCGGCGATGTTGCTGTAGTGGCGGGTGATCCAGCCGCCCTTGAAGCGGCCGTTGCGCACCTGGCTCATGCCGCTGATTTTCAGCAGGTTCTCCACCACATCGCTCAAGGCGTTGTCGCAGGAGGTGTCCGGTGCACCGGAGGGGCCGGCGGTACCCAGGTTGAACTGCGGCAGCTCGCCTTCGAACAGGTGCGGGATGTGTGAGCGGATCGAGTGCGCGTCGTACACCACCACGGTAGCGTGGCGTGCGCGCAGGCGCGTGATCTGCGCCGCCAGCGCATCGTGGTAAGGCAGGAAATACGTGTCGCGGCGACGGGCGATTTCCGCTTCGTCCGGTTCGCGCCCGGCATGGTACAGCGGCTGGTTGTCGAAGGTGGTCAGCGGGCACAGGCCGGTGGTGTTCTGGCCTGGGTACAGCGAGACGCCGCTGGGATCGCGGTTGAGGTCGATTACCGAACGCGAAATCGCCGAGCGCACCGTGGTCGCGCCCATGCCACGCACGAAGTCGTACAGTTCGTGTACCCACCAGTCTGCGTCGCGGCGGGCCAGCCACGGTGAGTGGTAGTCGCCGAACAGGTCGTGCGGCAGCTCGCTGCCGGTATGCGGAAAGCTGACGATGAGGGGGGCGTCGCCTTCGTGCACCGTCAGCCATTCGGGTTGGGTATTCATGCCTGCGGTTCCACGGTTGGCAGCAGGTCGGTCAGGCCCTGCGCCAGCGCGCCACTGCGCACCAGATTCGTGGCGGTCACCATGTCCGGATGGAAGTAGCGGTCTTCTTCCAGCGTCGGCACCTGCGCACGCAGGGTGGCGCGCACGGCTTCCAGCGCGGCGCTGGAGCGCAGCGGGGCGTGGAAGTCGCAGCCCTGCGCAGCGGCCAGCAGCTCGATGCCGATCACGTTGGCCGCGTTCTCGGCCATCTGCATCAGCCGGCGCGCGCCGTGCGCGGCCATCGAGACATGGTCTTCCTGATTTGCCGAGGTCGGGATCGAGTCAACGCTGGCGGGGTAGGCGCGCTGCTTGTTTTCCGAGACCAGCGCCGCGGCAGTCACCTGCGGAATCATGAAACCGGAATTCAAACCGGGGCGCGGGGTCAGGAAGGCGGGCAGGCCGGACAGCGCCGGGTCCACCAGCATCGCCAGGCGGCGCTCGCTGATCGAACCGATCTCGCACACCGCCATCGCCAGCATGTCGGCCGCGAAGGCCACCGGCTCTGCGTGGAAGTTGCCACCGGACAACGCTTCGCCGGTATCGGTGAACACCAGCGGATTGTCAGAGACGCCGTTGGCTTCGATTTCCAGCGTGGTAGCGGCCTGGCGCAGGATGTCCAGCGCCGCGCCCATCACCTGCGGCTGGCAGCGCAGGCAGTAGGGATCCTGCACGCGCACGTCGTTGTCACGGTGCGATTCACGGATGTCCGAGCCCTGCATCAGCGTGCGCAGGGTGGCGGCGGTGGCGATCTGCCCGCGCTGGCCGCGGATGGCGTGGATGCGGGGGTCGAAGGGCGTGTCGGAACCCTTGGCCGCTTCCACCGACAGCGCGCCGGTGACCAGCGCGGCCTGGAACACGGTCTCGATCTCGAACAGGCCCGCCAGCGCATAGGCGGTGGAGAACTGCGTGCCGTTGAGCAGCGCCAGGCCTTCCTTCGCGCCCAGTTCGATCGGCTGCAGGCCGGCACGTGCCAGTGCGTCGGCTGCCGGTAGGCGCTCGTCACCGATGAAGGCTTCGCCTACGCCCAGCATCACGCTGGCCAGGTGCGAGAGCGGCGCCAGGTCACCCGAGGCACCCACCGAGCCCTGTGCGGGCACCACCGGCAGCACGCCCTTGACCAGCATCGCTTCCAGCAGCAGCAGGGTCTCCTCGCGAATGCCTGACGCACCCTGCGCCAGGCTGACCAGCTTCAGCGCCATCATCAGGCGCACCACGCTGGCCGGCATCGGCTCGCCCACGCCGGCGGCATGCGAGAGCACGATGTTCCGCTGCAGGGTGGCCAGGTCTTCGCGCTCGATGCGCACGCTGGCCAGCTTGCCGAAGCCGGTATTGATGCCATACACCGGCGCGCCCTTGGCGACGATGGCGGCCACCGCCGCCGCACTGGCGCGCACCACCGGCAGCGCGGCCGGGTCCAGTGCGAGCGGCGCACCGCGATAGACCTGCCGCCACTGGGCGAGAGTGACATGGCCGGGGCGAAGAACCAGGGTGTTGCTCATGTGTTGCTCCAGGAGGCAGGCAGGTCGGGCTGTCCGCGCACCACGCGCGCGTGCAGCGGGTTGAATCCAATGCGATAGACCAGGTCGGCGGGGGCATCGATGTCCCAGATCGCCAGGTCGCAGTCCATGCCCACCGCCAGGCGGCCGATGCGCTCGCCATGGCCCAGTGCGCGCGCCGCTTCACGGGTGAAGCCGGCGATGCACTCGTCCACGGTCAGGCGGAACAGGGTGGCGCCCATGTTCATCGCCAGCAGTGGGCTGGTCAGCGGCGAAGTGCCCGGGTTGCTGTCGGTGGCCAGCGCCAGCGGTACGCCGGCCGCACGCAGCGCGGCGATCGGCGGCAGGGTGGTATCGCGGGTGAAATAGAAGGCACCGGGCAGCAGCACGGCGACGGTACCGGCAGCGGCCATCGCGGCGATGCCGGCATCGTCCAGATGTTCGATATGGTCGGCCGACAGTGCCCCGAAGCGGGCCGCCAGTTCGGCGCCATGCTGGTTGCTCAGCTGCTCGGCGTGGATCTTCACCGACAGCCCGTTGGCGCGCGCCGCTTCAAAGACCTGGCGCGCCTGCGCCGGCGAGAAGGCGATGTTCTCGCAGAACACATCCACCGCTTCGGCCAGGCCTTCGGCGGCGATGGCCGGAATCATCACGTTGCACACCTCGTCGGTGTATTCCTGTGCTTCGCGGCCTGGCGGAACCGCGTGTGCGCCGAGGAAGGTGGTCACCACGTTGACCCGGCATTCCTCGCCCAGCGCGCGTGCGACCTGCAGCTGCTTGCGTTCGTCGGGCAGGGTCAGGCCGTAGCCGGACTTGATCTCGATCGTGGTCACGCCTTCGGCACGCATCGCCAGCAGGCGCGGCCGGCTTTCGCTGGCCAGCTGTTCCGGGGTGGCAGCACGGGTGGCGCGCACGGTGGAGACGATGCCGCCGCCGGCACGGGCGATCTCGGCATAACTGACGCCCTGCAGGCGCTGCTCGAATTCATTGGCGCGGTTGCCGGCGTAGACCAGGTGGGTGTGGCAGTCGATCAGGCCGGGCGAGATCCAGCGGCCTTCGCCGTCGATGCGGGTGGTCGGCTGCAGGTGGGCATCGCTGCCGGCCGCGCCGACGTGGACGATGCGGCCGTCGGCGCAGGCCAGGACGCCATCGCGGATGACACCCAGCCCTTCGCCATCAAGGGTGATCAGGTGGACGTTGGACCAGAGGGTATCGACGTGCATGGCATCCACAACGCGGCTGTGCTTATATGTCTATACAATATAGGCGTCCATTTCGGGTTGTCCAGCCATGTCCGATTCGCGTTCCCCGCACAGTTTCCATGCCGCCCACGCCCTGCTGGCCGAGGGTTGGGTCCGCGATGTCCGCCTGCAGGTGCAGAACGGTCGCATCGCGGCCATCAGCACGGGGCAGGGCGCGCAGGCGGGCGACACCCGGGTCGGCATCCTGGTGCCGGGCCTGCCCAACCTGCACAGCCATGCCTTCCAGCGCGGCATGGCCGGGCTGACCGAGATCGGCGGCGTCGACGGTGACAGCTTCTGGAGCTGGCGCGAGCTGATGTACCGTTTCCTGGCCCACCTGCGCCCAGACGCGGTGCAGGCCATTGCCGCCCAGGCCTACATGGAAATGCTGGAAAGCGGCTTCACCCGCGTCGGCGAATTCCATTACCTGCACCACGATGCCGACGGCCGGCCGTATACCAACCGCGCCGAGATGAGTGCGGGGATCGCCGCCGCCGCCGACCAGACCGGCATTGGCTTGACCCTGCTGCCGGTGTTCTATGCACATGCCGATTTCGGCGGGGCGGCGCCGAATCCAGCGCAGCGGCGCCTGATCCACGACGTGGACGGCTTCGCGCAGCTGCTGGAGGCCGCCAAGCCGGCCTTGGCCGCGCTGCCCGACGCGGTGCTCGGCATCGCACCGCACAGCCTGCGTGCGGTCACCGGCGAGGAACTGAGTGCGTTGCTGCCGCTGACCGACGGCCCGGTGCACATCCATATCGCCGAGCAGGTGCGCGAAGTGGAGGCCTGCCTGGCCTGGAGCGGCCAGCGCCCGGTGCAGTGGCTGTACAACCATGCGCCGGTGGATGCGCGCTGGTGCCTGGTGCATGCCACCCATATCACTGATGACGAGCGCGCGGCCATCGTCGCCAGCCAGGCCGTGGCCGGCCTGTGCCCGATCACCGAGGCCAACCTGGGCGACGGCCTGTTCCCGATGCAGGCGTTCGCGCGCGAAGGCGGGCGCTTCGGCGTCGGCTCCGATTCCAATGTGCTGATCGACGCGGCCGAAGAACTGCGCCTGCTCGAGTACGGCCAGCGGCTTACCCTGCGCGGGCGCAACGTGCTGGCGCCGGATGCCACCCGCAGCAGCGGTCGTTTCCTGTTTGAAGGTGCACTGCACGGTGGCGCACAGGCGCTGGGCGTGGCCGCCGGCCTGCAGGTCGGCGCCAGTGCCGACCTGGTTGAACTGGACGCCGCACACCCGGCGCTGCAGGCGCGACAGGATGACGCATGGCTTGACAGCTGGGTGTTCGCCGCACGTAATGGCGCGCTGCGATCGGTCTGGCGCCATGGCCGCCAATGCGTGGCCGAGGGCCGCCACCTGCAGCGCGAGGCGATCACCACCGCCTTTACCGCCGCCCTGCGTGGCGTGCTGGGCTGATCGCCTCCCGCCACCGAGACCCCATTACGTGAAGGCCAGCAAGTCCGCCACGCTCAACCAGCGTATCCGCAGCGATCTGGAAAGCCGCATCCTCAGCGGAGAATGGGCGCCGGGCTTTCGTATTCCGTACGAACACGAGCTGATGGAGCAGTACGGCTGCTCGCGGATGACGGTGAACAAGGTGCTGACCGCGCTGGCCGAGAGCGGCATGATCGAGCGTCGCCGCCGTGCCGGTTCGTTCGTCGCGCGGCAGCCCCCGCACCTGGAGCAGGTGGCGCTGGAGATTCCCGATATCGCGATGGAGGTTGGCTCGCGCGGCCACCAGTACGCCTATCGCCTGCTGCAGCGCGACCTGCGCCTTGCCGATGCCGGCAATGCCGGTGAAGTCGAGCTGGCCGGACAGGAAAACCTGCTGGCGATGCGCTGCCTGCACCTGGCCGATGGTCGACCGCTGGCACTGGAGCATCGCCTGATCAGCCCGGTGGGCGTACCCGAGGTACTGGAGGTCGACTTCAGCACCACCGCCCCGGGCAGCTGGCTGCTGCAGAACGTGTCGTGGACCCGTGCCCAGCATCGCATCAGTGCCTGGGGGGCAGATACCGCCACCGCCAGGCTGCTGGATGTGAAGCCCGGTACCGCCTGCCTGGTGATCGAACGCCTGACCTGGCGTGGCGAACAGCCGATCACCCGCGTTCGCCAGGTGTTCCTGGGGGATGCCTGGGACCTGGTGGCGCGCTTCGCGCCGGGCGCGCGATAGGGATTCCATCCACGCATGGCGTGGATCTACTCTGCCGAAACGACTGTCGCCTTGAACTCTGTCGGGGCGTGTGTACGATGTGTATCGTCCCTGCATGAAGAGCAGGGACCTCATCCGGGAACTGGAAGCGGCAGGTTGGATCTGTCGTCGGATCCGCGGATCCCATCATGTATTCGTGCACTCGCAGCACCCTCACATCATCACCGTTCCTCACCCAAGGAAGGATCTGGGGAAAGGGCTGGTGCAGGCGTTGCGGAAGCTCGCAGGACTGACGTAGGAGGGCCCATGCGATATCCAGTCTTGATCGAGGCAGGCGATGAGCGCACCGCGTGGGGTGTGGTCGTTCCAGATCTGCCGGGGTGCTTCTCAGCGGCCGACACGCTTGATGATGCGCTCACTGCGGCGGAAGAGGCGGCGCTCGCCTGGATTGATGTGGCCCTGGATGAGGGGCGCTCGATTCCGACACCTTCCGCGCCGCAGAAGATCGCCGCCGAGGCATCCAAGGACATCTGTTGGATTCTTGCGTACATCTGCATTGATCCGGCTCTGCTGGACGACACCATCGAGCGGGTCAATATCAGCCTGCCACGCCGGATCCTGGCGAGGCTGGATGCGCAGGCCAGAGCGGCGGGTGAATCGCGCTCCAGTTACATCGCCCATCTCGCGGCATTGGGCTGAGCAGGCGCCATGTGGAGCCGAGCCCATGCTCGGCTGCTGTTCGCGCGTGGCTCAACTCTGCAAAGGCATCCACGCGTGGCGTGGATCTTATCTCTTGCCGATCTGGCACCTTGGGGGCCGAGAGCCCGGCG
>NZ_JCACKF010000041.1:0-32274 GCF_059505245.1 Stenotrophomonas sp. | reverse complement strand
GGTTTTGGGGGGTGGTTTCGGCGCGTTTTTCGTTTCTTTAATGCCCCCCCCCCGGTGCGTTTGTCCCCCCGCCCCCTGCGTGGGGGGGGGGGAAACAGCAGCCGAGCATGGGCTCGGCTCTACAACGGCGGCGGGTATGTGCGCCCTGCACGCAACGGGCGGAAATACTCGGCATTGCGATAGAAGGCGGAATCCTGCACGCCGTGCCAGCCAGGAATACCCGCCAACGGCAGGGGCCGCAGCTGCAGCGGATCGGTCACTGCCCTGCCTTCGGCAATGGCCGCAGTCACCGCGTCAACGCAGGCAGCATCGGCATCACCCTGCACCACCACGCACTTGCCCACCAGCAATCGCCCCGGCAGCAGTGCCTGTTCCATCAACGCGTGCCCGAATACCGTGGCAATGGCGATGTCACCGCTCTGCCAGCGCGTTGGCTCGAACAACGCAGGCCAGTCATGCCCATCCCACGCGCGCAGCAACGTGACATCACCCACACGCACGATCACGCCGGTTTCGTCGAACTGGGTCAAGGCGGCCTGCGCGCGGTTGCGCTGGCCGCGTGGCATGGCTTCGATATGCCGGCACTGCTGCACGTTGAGTGCCCGCTTGAGCTGCGGCTGGGAGGCCCACACCAGCGCGTTGAACAGGTCGTGCCAGTTGTCGGCACGGGTGGCGATGCGCCCCTGCGCGATGCGGGCCTCGTAGTGCAGGCCATCGGCCAGCAACGCGGCATCCTGTTCGACCAGCTGCCAACCCGGCAGGGACAGGCGTGCGTCAAGCGCCGCGATGGACGGCCAGTGGGGGCCATCCAGCAGATCACGGAAATCCTGCAGCCCGGCAAACAGCGGCTGCGCGAACACCTGCGGATCGATCGCCGCACGTGGCGGCGGTACGAAGCGCCGGACGCCGCCCCCGTCATTGGCGGCGGTCGTCGCTGCGGTCACAGCATCTTGAGATCGAATGCCGGGCGGGTAGCGGCGGGCAGCGCGTCACCGTACAGGTCGTGCTCGTCGCTCTCGGTGATTTCCACGTCGACGAATTCGCCCACGCGCAGCGGCACCTGGTCGGCGTTCTGGATGTGCACCAGTCCGTCGATCTCCGGCGCATCGGCCCTGGAACGGGCCACGGCGATATCGCCTTCGATGGCGTCGACCAGGCACTGCTGCACGGTGCCGATCTTGGCCTCCAGGCGTGCGGCGGAGATCTGCGCCTGCTTCTCCATGAAGCGGGCCAGACGCTCCTGCTTCACTTCCTCCGGGACAGCATCGGGCAGATCGTTGGCGGTGGCCCCCTCGACCGGCGAATAGGCGAACGCGCCCACGCGATCCAGCTGCGCTTCGTCGAGGAACGACAGCAGTTCTTCGAACTCGGACTCGGTCTCGCCCGGGAAGCCGACGATGAAGGTCGAACGCACGGTGATGTCCGGCGCGATACGGCGCCAGTTCTGCACGCGCTCCAGGGTCTTCTCGACCGCACCGGGGCGCTTCATCAGGCGCAGGATGCGCGGACTCGCATGCTGGAACGGGATGTCCAGGTACGGCAGGATGCGGTTCTCGGCCATCAGCGGCACCACTTCGTCCACGTGCGGATACGGGTAGACGTAGTGCATGCGCACCCACGCATCCAGCTCGGACAGGCCTTCGCACAGCGCCTTCAGGCGGGTCTGGTAGGCCTTGTCGCGCCACATCTTCTCGGCGTACTTCACGTCCACGCCGTAGGCAGAGGTGTCCTGCGAAACCACCAGCAGCTCACGCACGCCACCACGCACCAGGCGCTCGGCTTCGCGCAGCACCTCATCCACCGGGCGCGAGACCAGCTTGCCGCGCATCGACGGAATGATGCAGAAGCTGCACTTGTGGTTGCAGCCTTCGGAAATCTTCAGGTAGGCGTAATGGCGCGGGGTCAGCTTGATGCCGTAGTCGGGCACCAGATCCACGAACGGATCGTGCTTGGGCGGCAGTGCTTCATGCACCGCTTCCATCACGCTCTGGTAATCCTGCGGGCCGGACACCGCCAGCACGTTGGGGTACGCCTCGCGGATCTGCTCAGGGCGCTTGCCCAGGCAGCCGGTGACGATGACCTTGCCGTTCTGGTTCATCGCCTCGCCAATGGCATCCAGCGACTCGGTCACCGCCGAATCGATGAAGCCACAGGTGTTGACCACCACCACGTCGGCCGAATCGTAGGACGGGACGATGTCGTAGCCTTCCGAGCGGAGCTGGGTGAGGATGCGCTCGGAATCGACGAGGGCCTTCGGGCAGCCAAGGCTGACGAAGCCGACTTTGGGGTTCAGCTGGGACATGGAATCGCGGGACTCTGGGGGCCTGGGCCCCTGCCGGCATGGCAGGGGTACCTGGGGGCCGGGGCCTGAAAGGGCGCCAGTATACCGGGGTTGGCAGCCGCCCTCTGAACGCCCAGCCGCCCGATCGCGCACAGCCGCTGACACCGCGCTAACCCGCGCAGCAACGACAATGCAGCCCTGTCCCCTGCAACGAGAGTAGATGACGATGGCCGAGTGGATCACCCTGGATACGCATCACGGCCCGGTACGGGCCTGGCAGGCCCTGCCGGACGGCACCGCGCGCGGCGGCCTGGTGGTGGTGCAGGAAATCTTCGGCGCCAACCCGCACATCCGCAGCGTGGCCGAGCGCTTCGCAGCCGAAGGCTATGCGGTGCTGGCGCCCTCGTTCTTCGACCTGGTCGACGGCCCCGACGCCGACCCGGATGCGCTGCCCTACGACGCCGAGGGCGTGAAGCAGGGCCTGGAACGGGTCGGCGCGCTGGGCATGGAACGGGCGCTGGAGGTCGTGCGCGCGGCGGCCACCCGGCTGGCGCCCTACGGCAAGGTCGGCACCGTCGGCTACTGCTGGGGCGGCACGGTGGCGATGCTGTCCGCACTGCGCCTGGGGCTGCCGTCGGTCAGCTACTACGGTGCGCGCAACGTGCAGTTCCTCGACGAGGCGCCCAAGGCCCCGGTGATCTTCCACTTCGGCGCCCAGGACCGCAGCATCCCGCCGGAAGCGGTCCAGGCCCACCGCGAGAAGCTGCCGCAGATGGCCACCTACGTCTATCCGGCCGATCACGCCTTCAACCGGGAGGTCGGACATGCGTATGATCCAGACAGCGCCGCCCTGGCGCTGCAACGCACCCTGGACTTCTTCTCGGAGCATCTTGGATGAGCGAATTCGAACTCGATTCACGCCTGGCCACCGATAGCGTGCTGGTGGCGGAAGGACCGTTGTCGCAAGTGCGGCTGATGAACGACGAACGATTCCCCTGGCTGGTGCTGGTACCGCGCCTGGCCGGGGTGACCGAGTGGATCGAGCTGGACGGCGAGCAGCAGGACAAGCTGCGCACCGAGCTCAACCGCGCCTGCAAGGCCCTGAAGGGTGCCGACGGGGTGGAGAAGATCAACATCGGGGCGCTGGGCAACATCGTGCGCCAGCTGCACTTCCATGTCATCGGCCGCCATGACGGTGATCCGGCCTGGCCGGGCCCGGTCTGGGGCAGTGGCCCGGCGCACCGCTACGAGCCGGCGGCGCTGGACCAGCATGTCGCCTACTGGAAGGAACGGCTAGGATATCCGGCCCAGTCCTGAGCCTTCGCCGACCCGATGCGATTCAACCTCGTTGCCGCCGTCCTGCTGATCCTGATCGGCCTGTTCATGCTCGCCAGCAATCTCGGCTGGACGCACCTGAACCTGTCCAAGCTGCTGTTGACCTGGTGGCCGGTGGCCCTGGTTGGTGTCGGCATCGCGATGCTGTTCGGTCGCGGCAAATAAGGAAGGCGGCGCATTGCGCCGCCTTCCCTCATGTAGAGCCGAGCCATGCTCGGCTTCAATGCAGGGCAGCCGAGCATGGCTCGGCTCTACAAATCGCCTGCAATCGTCAGGTCCGCGGCAGGGTCACGCCGGTCTGGCCCTGGTACTTGCCGCCACGGTCGCGGTAGGACGTCTCGCAGACGTCATCGGCGGCCGCCTGGAAGAACAGCATCTGTGCCACGCCTTCGTTGGCGTAGATGCGCGCCGGCAGCGGCGTGGTGTTGCTGAATTCCAGGGTGACGTGGCCTTCCCATTCCGGCTCCAGCGGCGTCACGTTGACGATGATGCCGCAGCGCGCGTAGGTGCTCTTGCCCAGGCACACCACCAGGGTATCGCGCGGGATGCGGAAGTACTCGACGGTACGCGCCAGCGCGAAGCTGTTCGGCGGGATGATGCATTCGTCGGCGGTGATGTCGACGAAGCTGCCCGAGTCGAAGTGCTTGGGATCGACGATCGTCGAGTTGATGTTGGTGAACACCTTGAACTCGCGCGAGCAGCGCACGTCGTAGCCATAGCTGGACGTGCCATAGCTGACGATGCGCTGGCCGTTGGCCTGCTTCACCTGCCCGGCCTCGAACGGCTCGATCATGCCGTGCTGCTCGGACATGCGGCGGATCCAACGGTCACTCTTGATGCTCATGCTTTGTCCTGGGGGTACGAGGGGGCGCGAGGATTCTAGCAGGGGCCCGGCCTCGGCCGGCGGCCCCTGCCCCGGCCCTTACAGCAGCGACGACAGGATCGGGATCGAAGCCCGCGGGCGCCTGCCCACTTCCTCGATCAGGCGCTGTGCGGCATGGCGGTAGGCCTGGGCCGGCGCCGAATCCGGCTGGGCGACGGTGATCGGGGTGCCTGCATCGCCCTGTTCACGGATGCCGATCTGCAGGGGCAGAGAGCCCAGCAGCGGCACGCCGTACTGCGCGGCCATGCGCTCGCCGCCGCCCTCGCCGAACAGGTGCTCGATGTGCCCGCAACTGCTGCAGGTGTGCACCGCCATGTTCTCGACGATGCCCAGCACCGGCACCTCGACCTTCTCGAACATCTTCAGCGCTTTCTTCGCGTCCAGCGTGGCGATGTCCTGCGGCGTGGTGACGATCACCGCACCGGCCAGCGGAATCTTCTGGGTCAGGGTCAGCTGGATGTCACCGGTGCCCGGCGGCAGGTCGATCAGCAGGAAATCCAGGTCGTCCCACAGGGTGTCGTTGAACAGCTGGGTCATCGCCGAGGTGGCCATCGGGCCCCGCCAGATCATCGGCGTGTCCTCTTCGATCAGGTAGCCGATCGACATGGTGTCCACGCCAAAGGCACGCAACGGCTCGATGCTCTTGTTGTCCGGGCTTTCCGGGCGACCGGACAGGCCCAGCATGGCCGGCACGCTCGGCCCGTAGATGTCCGCATCGAGCACGCCCACGCGCGCACCGAGCTGCTGCAGCGCCACGGCCAGGTTCACCGAGGTGGTGGACTTGCCGACGCCGCCCTTGCCCGAACCGACCGCGATCACGTTGCGGATGCGGGCATGCGGCGTAAGTCCCTTCTGGACCTGGCTGACATGGGGACGGCGGGGAGAACTGTTCACAACGGGCACCGGCGGGGTCAGGGGGATAACCCGACATCATACAAGCTGGATGCAAGCTGACTGAAATTCAGGAATGCGACAGATTCGTGCACAGATTGTTAAGTTCATGTTACGTTCGATGAGCACTGTTTTGAGCTGCGGAGCCGGATATTCCAGCCCGCGCGATGGCGCATGCGCAGTGCCGTTTTTGTTTTTGCTCTCCAATGGAATTACATGAAACACGTCAGCAATACCGCACGTCGCAACACGCTCGCCGTCGCCCTGATGTCCGCTCTGATGGCCGCCGCCCCGGCAATGGCCCAGGACAAGGCGACCAACCTGGACAAGATCACCGTCACCGGTTCGCTGATCCCGCAGACCCAGGTCGAAACCCAGACCCCGGTGATGTCCATCACCGCCGAAGACATCCAGACCCGCGGCTTCAGCAGCGTTGCTGAAGTTCTGCAGCAGTCGTCGCTGACCACCGGCGGCCTGCAGGGTGGACAGACCTCGGGTGCGTTCACCCAGGGCGCCGAAGCCGCCGGCATGTTCGGCCTGAACCCGGGCTACACCAAGTACCTGATCAACGGCCGCCCGATGCTCTCGTATCCGGCGCTGTACAACGGCAGCGAGTCGTTCAACAACATCAGCGGCATTCCGATCGACATCGTCGAGCGCATCGAGGTCCTGCCGGGCGGCCAGTCGTCGCTGTACGGCTCGGACGCGATCGCCGGCGTGGTCAACATCATCCTGAAGGAACGCATGGACGGCGGCACGATGTCGATCCGTGGCGGCACCTACACCGAAGGTGGTGGCAGCAACATCCGCTTCAGCGCCGCCAAGGGCTTCAATGCATTCGACGACCGCTTCCACGCGCTGGTCAACGTGCAGATCGAAAACGGCAGCCCGATCTGGGGCTACCAGCGTGACATCACCAAGCAGAACAACCCGGTCGGTTACACCGCACAGCTGCCGTCGAACGACTTTGCCGTCATCGGCAACGCCGACAACAAGCTGTACATGATGGACCCGACCCGCTGCGCCAACGTCGCAGGCCTGTACGACGGCACCACCACCGTCGGCAAGCGTGCATCGGGCGAATCGTGCGGCTCGGTGTACAGCGCCGGCTACAAGACCCTGAAGAACGGCAAGAACAGCGGCCAGTTCTACTCGTCGATGACCTTCGACGTGAACGACAACTTCCAGCTGTTTGCCGATGTGCTGTACAGCAAGGAAAAGACCGAGTTCACCTCCGGCTCCAGCGCCCTGTGGTGGGGCACCAAGTCGGTGATGGGCGGCTTCTACGACCAGGGCCTGGGCAAGGTCGTGAACCTGCAGCGCGCCTTCGCACCGGAAGAAATCGGCCCGGGCCACTACAACAACATCCTGAACTCCGATGAGAGCCGTTCCTACCAGGTCACCCTGGGCGGCAAGGGCATGGTCGGCGACTGGGACTACAGCGCCAGCTTCACCCGCGGCGAATACCGCCTGGACCAGAACCGCTTCGCGCGCTGGAAGGACAAGATCGAAGGCTTCTTCGGCGACACCGTGCTGGGCCCGCGCCTGGGTACCACCGCTGATGGCTTCGGCATCTACAACCCGGACTACGCCGCGTTCTACTCGCCGATCACCCCTGACCAGTTCGCCAGCTTCACCGGCTATGGCACCCACCGCAGCAAGACCTGGCAGAACCTGGGTCGCGTGCAGGTGACCAACGGTTCGCTGTTCTCCCTGCCGGGCGGCGACGCCGGCCTGGCCGTGGTGCTGGAAGGTGGCAGCGAAGGTTGGGATTACTCGCCCGACCAGGCCTTCGTCGATGGCAACGCCTGGGGCGCCACCGCCGTGGCCGGTGCCGGCCACCGCAGCAACTACGCGGTGACCAGCGAACTGCGCATGCCGGTGTTCGAGTCGCTGACCATCAGCGCCTCGGGCCGCTACGACGCCTTCAAGATCGCCGACAAGACCGTTGACAAGGCCACCTACAGCATCGGCCTGGAATACCGCCCGGTTGAGAGCCTGCTGCTGCGCGGCAAGTACGGCACCGCATTCCGTGCGCCGACCCTGTCCGATGCCTTCCAGGGCATGAGCGGCTCGTTCGCCTCCGGCCAGAACGACTACTACCGCTGCAGCCAGATGGGCTACGCGCTGCGTGACGAAGCCTGCTCGTTCTACAAGACCACCTCGGTGTACAGCGAAAAGTCCGGCAACCCGGACCTGAAGCCGATCACCGCCGACGTGTGGAGCGCGGGCGTGGTGTGGGCCCCGGTGAGCAACTTCTCGCTGTCGGTCGACTACTACAACTGGAAGATCAAGAACGAGGTCAAGACCCTGAGCACCGACCAGCTGCTGCTGGCCGAGTACCAGTGCCGCAACGGCCTGCCGAACAACACCTCGGCCAGCTGCCAGAACGTGACCGACTGGGTGTCCCGCGACGCCGGTGGCAACCTGGCCCGCGTGTACACCCCGAAGCTCAACGTGGCCAGCCAGAACCTGGAAGCGGTGACCGTCGGCGCCAAGTACCAGCAGGACCTGGGCCGCTTCGGTTCGCTGATGTTCTCGGGCAACTACACCAACATGCTGAAGCGTGAAGTGGTGCCGCTGCCGGGCGCACAGAAGCTGGATCTGCTGAGCGATCCGTACAACATGTGGTACTACGACAACTTCGCCAAGGTGCGCGGCGATGTGTCGGTGGGCTGGGCCATCTCCAAGTTCACCACCACCCTGTACGCCAACTACGTCGGCAGCACCCCGAACTACCTGGCCTACACCGGCCGCAGCTATGACTACGTCCACTCCTCCGGCGCCAAGGCCGGCAAGTGGGGCTCGTACACCACCTACAACATGAGCCTGAACTACCAGGCGCAGGACGATCTGACCCTGTCGCTGATGGTCAACAACGTGTTCAACAAGCTGCCGGAAGGCCAGCGCTACAACTACCCGGGCAACGAATCGACCCCGTTCAACGACGGCTTCTACAGCGTCTACGGCCGTCAGATCTCGGCCCAGGTCAAGTACGACTTCTGATCCCGTCGTATTCCGGACTGCGTGTCTGGACCAGGCCCCGCTTCGGCGGGGCCTTTTTTTGTCCGTCGCACAGCGCGGCCACATCCCGTTCACGGTTCAGACACGTTTGACATGAACCGAAACAAATCAATACATATCAATGAGATGAAGGAGAAATGGGCGCTCCTGTCACTGCAAAGCGCGCCCATCACCCACAGCTTCATGACTCCCTCGTGAACGTTTGACAGGCTCGGTTAATGTCGTGTTAATCTCGGGTCATCGGCACGTGAAGCCGGTACCAGCGCCGGGTGGCAGCACGCTGCCGACCCCGGGCAAGGGGCACACGGAGACGCCGACAAGGACCTGTCCCGGTGTACGACGCAATCATTCGATTCAAGGGGATTTCAGATGATCAATCGCAAGTCGCTCAGCAAGCACCCGCTGAGCTTCGCCCTCGCCTCCGCCGTGCTGCTCGCTGCGGCTGCCCCGGCGATCGCACAGGACGCCTCGGGCTCGACGCAGACCACCGAAGAGGCATCCAAGTCCAAGGCCACCAATCTGGATACGGTGACCGTCACCGGCTCGCGCATCAGCCGCGACGTGTTCAACTCGGTCTCGCCGGTGCAGGTCGTCACCCGTGAAGAAACCACCCTGGCCGGCTTCAACTCGACCACGGCGGCCCTGCAGAGCACCGCGGTCACCGCCGGTGCGGCGCAGATCAACAACGCCTATGGCGGCTACGTCACCGACGGTGGCCCGGGCGCCAACACCCTGGGCCTGCGCGGCCTCGGCCCGACCCGCACCCTGATCCTGCTCAATGGCCGCCGCGTGTCGCCGGCCGGTACCCGCGGCTCGGTGGGCTCGACCGACCTGAACGTGCTGCCGAACTCGATCGTCGACCGCGTCGAAATCCTGAAGGACGGTGCGTCCTCGATCTACGGCTCCGACGCCGTTGCCGGCGTAATCAACATCATCACCAAGAAGAAGGTCGATGGCGTCAGCTTCGAAGCACAGCACAACGCCACCGATGGCGGCGGCGGTGAAGAGCGCCGTTACTCCATCATGTTCGGTGCCACCGGCGAGCGCTCGCACTTCTCCGGCTCCTATGAGTACTACACCCGCAACGAGCTGACCCTGGCCGACCGCAGCTGGGCCGGTGGCTGCCCGACCGACATGTACCGCGACATCGACGCGGGCGACTATTGGGGCAGCGGCGACTTCATCGACCCGCTGACCGGCAAGCCGAAGTGCTGGTCGCTCGATGCCGGCGGCACCACGCTGAACACCATCGGCACCAACACCCGTACCGGTGTTGCGGCCCCGGGCGGCGCCGGCACCCGCTTCAACCGCTGGCGCCCGAATGCGGCCATCACCACCGGCCTGGTGGGCTACGAAGGCGTGGACCTGAACACCCGCGACACCTTCGATCCGGCCATGCGCAACCAGTCGCTGATCTCGCCGACCAAGACCCACACCCTGTACCTGCAGGGTGGCTTCGACCTCAACGCACTGGGCGATGCCGAGCTGTACTACGAGTTCCTGGGCAACAAGCGCAAGTCGACCCAGACCGGCTATCGCCAGCTGACCCTGGACTATGCCGTAGGCAGCCCGCTGATCCCGGCCAACCTGCGTGACAGCGTTGCCGGTGCTCCGACCGACCAGACCAGCGGCAAGAACCTGGGCGTGCGTGCGTTCATCGGTTTCGGCAACGACACCAACAAGCAGAACGTCGACTTCCTGCGCTTCAATGCCGGCCTGCGTGGCCACCTGAGCTCGGAGTGGAACTATGACTTCAACGTCATGCACTCGCGCAGCGACGCCGACTACACCTTCGAGAGCTTCCTGACCAGCCGCCTGCGCCAGAGCCTGGACGTGGTCTCCAACGGTGCCGGTGGCTATGTCTGCCGGGACGGTTCCAACGGCTGCATCGCCGCGCCGGCGCTGAACACCAACACCATCGGTGGCAAGCTGCCGCAGGACTGGAAGGACTGGGTGTTCGTGCCGGTCACCGGCAACACGCTGTACAAGGAAACGACGGTCAACTTCAACGTCAACGGCCCGCTGTTCGACATGCCGTACGGTTCGGCCGGTGGTGCATTCGGCGTCGAGTACCGCAAGGCACGCATCGACGACACCCCGTCGCCGTACTCGATCAATGCCGACCTGTACAACCTGACCAACGCCACTCCGACCCGCGGTTCGGACTCGGTGTTCGAAGCCTACGGCGAACTGGAACTGCCGCTGCTGTCCGGCGTCACCGCTGCCGAGGAACTGACGGTCAACCTGTCCGGCCGCTACACCGACTACAAGTCCTACGGCTCGGATGAGACCTACAAGATCGGCGCGCTGTGGACCCCGGTGAAGTGGCTGTCGTTCCGCGCGTCGTACGGCACCTCCTACCGCGCACCGGCACTGTTCGAACAGTTCCTGGGCGGCACCACCGGCTTCCTGAGCAGCAGTGCCGACCCCTGCAACGAGTATGGTGATCGCAACCCGAGCTCGCCGCGTTACCAGAACTGCGCATCGCTGGGCCTGGCACCGGACTACCTGGCCACCCAGGGCGTGACCGTGGTCACCCAGGGTGGTGCCGAGGCCGGCCTGGAAGCCGAAACCTCCAAGGCCAAGACCCTGGGCGTGGTGATCCAGCCGGAATTCGGCAGCGGCTTCGGTGACCTGTCCTTCGCCGCCGACTACTTCGACATCGAAGTGAAGAACGGCGTCGACAGCGCGGGCGGCGCGAACATCCTGTCGCGCTGCTACGACAGCGGCAGTGCCGACTTCTCCTCCGGTTCGGGTCTGTGCCGCCTGGTGGCCCGCAACCCGGTCAACAACCAACTGGTGGTGACCAACGGCTTCATCAACCTGTCCACCGACAAGGTCCGTGGCCTGGACTTCACCACCCGCTATGTCCGCGAAATCGGCCCGGGCACCCTGCGCACCACGCTGCAGTTCACCCACTACCTGGAACAGGCCAGCAAGGTCTTCTCCGACGATCCGCTGGTGGACTACAACGGCATGCTGTCGCGTCCGGAAAACACCGCCTCGCTGGACCTGAGCTACAAGTGGAAGAACTGGCAGGTGCGTTACGGCCTGGACTGGATCGACAAGATGGACAGCTACGCGTACTACGAGGAGCGCAACCCGGGTGACTTCGATCCGGCCACCTCGGCGTACAAGCTGTACACCCCGAACTACTTCCTGCAGGCCATCTCGGTGAAGTATGAAGCGGACAAGTGGTCGGTCACCGGTGGCGTGCGCAACTTCGCCGACCGCAAGCCGCCGACCATCTCCCAGGGTATCTACAACACCGTCGGCAACGCGCTGCTGTACAGCGGCTTCGACTACTTCGGTCGCAGCTACTTCCTGAACATCACGCGTTCGTTCTGATCCTGCTCCCTGCAACCGCCGCCCTTCGGGGCGGCGGTTCCATTTCAGGCACCGGATTCTCCGCAGGCCGGTGCCAACGCATTCCGAGGTTGCAATGAAGCGAGCCCTGCTGCTGGCGGCCCTGGCCAGCCTTTCACCGTTGCTGCACGCCAAGCCTGTGGCGCCCACCATCGAACAGATGGCCGCCTTCCCGGCCATCTCCAGCCTGTCGTTGTCACCAGACGGAAAACACATCGCCGGCCTTCGCGCCGATGGCGAGGAGCGCGTGATCGTGGTTTGGCGGACCGATGCACTGGACAAGCCACCCACGGTGATCGGCGCCAACCGCATGAAGTTCCAGAGCGTGTCGTTCATCAAGAACGGACAGCTGGCCGTCGTGCTGTGGCAACCCTACGACCTGCGCGCCGACCGGGTGACCAAGACCTTCGTCAGCAAGTTCTTCATCACCGACATCGAAGGCAAGCAGTGGAAGGAGCCGATCACGCCGCCGCGCGCCTCCAGTCGCAATGAAGAGCTCGAGCAGGCACTGGCCAACGCCACGGTGCTCGACACCCTGCCCAACGATCCCGACCACATCCTGGTGGTCAACGGTTCGGGCAGCAGTTCCGGTGACGTCTACAAGGTCGACCTGCGCAACTTCACCTCCCAGCGCATCCAGAAGACCGAAGAGCGCGTGGCGGGCTATATCACCGACCTGGACAGTGAACTGCGGGCACGCCTGCGGCAGGACGTCGACGGTACCGGCGCCTACGTCGCCACCGAGTTCCGCTCGCCTGCCAACGGTGCCTGGGAGGAGCATTTCCGCTCCTACGTGAAGAACCGCGACGTCAACCAGGTGATCGGCTTTGCCGATGATCCGAACATCGCGTTCGTACTCAGCAATGTCGGCCGCGACAAATCAATCGTCTACGAGTACGACATCACGGCCCGCAAGCAGAAGGAAGTGCTGTTCGAGCACAAACTGTTCAACGCCGGCTCGATGCTGATCAACCGCCACCGGAGCGGTGCGGTACCCTTCGGCGAGATCATGGGAATCGGCTACGCCGGTCCGCGCGGCGACGACATCCAGTGGACCTCTCCGCGCATGAAGGCCCTGGACCAGGGGCTGCGCCAGGCGCTTGGCATCCGCCAGGAGCCGCTGGCGATGGTCGATACCGCGAACGGCCAGCGCTACACCGCCAACTACGATACAGGCCTGAGCTACCGCATCGTCGACTACACCGCCGATCTTTCCGATGTGCTGGTGGCTACCTCCGGCCCTTCCAACCCGCCCGAGTATCACCTGCTGCACGACGGCAAGCTGACCCTGCTGGCCAAGACCTATCCGCAGATCCAGCCAGCCGCGCTGGGCACCACCCGGCTGGTCTACTACAAGGCACGCGACGGGCTGGACATTCCGGCATTCCTGACCACGCCCAGCACCGAGCTGTGCGGTGCCGGCCCGTGGAAAGCCGTGGTGCATCCGCACGGCGGCCCGTGGGCACGCGATGGCATGGACTTCGACGGCTCGATGTGGGTACCGCTGATGGCATCACGCTGCATGGCGGTCCTGCGCCCGCAGTTCCGCGGCTCGGCCGACTGGGGCCGCAAGCTGTGGATGGCCGGTGATGCCGAATGGGGCCAGAAGATGCAGGACGACAAGGACGATGGCGCGCAGTGGATGATCGACCAGAAGATCGCCCAGCCCGGCCACATCGCCATGTTCGGCTTCTCCTATGGCGGCTACTCGGCGTTCGCGGCTTCGGTGCGTCCCAATGGCCTGTACAAGTGCGCCATCGCCGGTGCCGGCGTTTCGGACATCAAGAAGATCTGGTCGCGCTTCTATACCAACCCGTTCTTCCGCCAGGCCCAGGCGCCGACCGTGGCCGGCCTCAACCCGGTCGACAAGGCCGGTGAAATGAAGATTCCATTGATGGTCTACCACGGTGACCGCGACCGCACGGTGCCGATCGAGCAGTCGGAGTGGTTCGTGAACAAGGCCAGGGGTTCGGGGCAGCCGGTCGAGTTCCACGCCATCGCCGACTACGCGCATGGTCCCGCCTGGACCCGCGCGATCATGGGTGACCAGCTCAGGCTGATCGACGACTACCTGGGCAAGGGCTGCGGCGGCGGCGGCCTGTAAGCCGCACCGCTTCCTGCAAGGGCGCCCACGGGGCGCCCTTGCACGTTCTGGCCCCTTGCGCCCGGACATGACCTTCGACACCCTTGCAGGCCAGGCCGGCGGCGTATCGTTCGGCCCACGGCCGTACCTGCGGCTTCTCCCTGACTCACTCGGCCTGGAGGCCAAGAATAGTGATGACGCGCACTCCCAAGATCGTCCTGCTCAGCCTGGCCGTGTCGGCCGTGCTGGCCGGCTGCGGCAAGAACGAAACCCCGGCCAAGGATGCCGCGACCCCCGCCCCGGCCACCGCCGAAGCCACCACCTACAAGCTGGACGACAGCAAGCTGCCGGCCTACAACGCCTTCCAGCCGAGCGACCTGGACACCACCAAGGACGCGTGCACCGCCTTCGGCGACTACGTCAACAGCAAGTGGCTGGCCGCCAATGAAATCCCGGGCGACCGCACCAGCTGGGGCGCGTTCACCATCCTCGACGAGCGTTCGGTGGCCGTCCAGCACCAGCTGGCCGAACAGGTTGCGCAGGTCAAGAACCCGAACCACATCGAGAAGATCGTCGGCGACCTGTGGGCCACCGGCATGGACGAAGCCAAGATCAACGCCCAGGGCATCGAGCCGCTGAAGGCCGACCTGGCTGCGATCGACGGCCTGCAGGACAAGGCGGCCATCGCCAACTACCTGCGCACCAGCGCCGCCAAGGGTGACAACCTCCTGTTCGGCTTCGGCGCTGAAGCCGACTTCAAGAACTCCGGCGTGAACATGGCCTATGCCAGCCAGGGCGGGCTGGGCCTGCCGGATACCACCTACTACACCGATGCCAAGAACGCCGACAAGCTGAAGGCCTATCAGGCGCATGTCGCCAAGGTGCTGGAGCTGTCCGGCGTGGCCGCGGCCGATGCAGCCAAGCAGGCCGAGGACGTGGTCAAGTTCGAAACCCGCCTGGCCAAGGCCTCCAAGTCGCGCGTGGAGCTGTCGCGCAACGTCGAGCTGTACTACAACCCGGTCACCCTGGCCGACGCCGACAAGCTGACCCCGAACTTCAGCTGGACCGAGTTCTTCAAGTCGCAGGGCGTGGCCGCGCCGGAGAAGTTCTCGCTGGCCATGCCGGCCTTCCATGAGGAAGTGAGCAAGTCGCTGGCCGACACCGATCCGTCGGTGTGGCGCGCCTACCTGCGCTTCCACACCGTGGACAGCGCCTCGCCGTACCTGGCCGATGCCTTCGTGCAGGAGAACTACGAGTTCTACGGCAAGACCCTCAACGGCCAGAAGGAGCAGAAGCCGCGCTGGAAGCGCGTGCTGGGCACCATCGAAAACGATGCCGGTGAAGCCTTCGGCCAGCTGTACGTGAAGGTGGCCTTCTCGCCGGAAGCCAAGGCGAAGATGGAAGAACTGGTGAAGAACCTGGCCGCCTCGCTGAAGGACCGCATCCAGGGCCTGAGCTGGATGAGCGAGGAAACCAAGGCCAAGGCCATCGCCAAGTGGGAAACCTTCACCCCGAAGATCGGTTACCCGGACAAGTGGCGCGACTGGTCGGGCCTGCAGACCCAGCGCGACAGCTACCTGGGCAACGTGCGCGCGGCCAACGAGTTCAACTACAAGTTCAACCTGTCCAAGATCGGCAAGCCGGTGGACAAGACCGAGTGGGGCATGACCCCGCAGACCGTCAACGCCTACTACAACCCGCTGCAGAACGAGATCGTGTTCCCGGCCGCCATCCTGCAGCCGCCGTTCTTCGATCCGAAGGCCGACGACGCGCTGAACTACGGCGGCATCGGTGCGGTGATCGGCCATGAGATGACCCACGGTTACGACGACCAGGGCGCACGCTTCGGGCCGACCGGCAACATGGAAGACTGGTGGACCCCGGCCGACAAGAAGAAATTCGAAGGCCTCACCGGCAAGCTGGTCAAGCAGTTCGACCAGTACAAGGTCGACGGCCAGGCAGTGAACGGCCACCTGACCCTGGGCGAGAACATCGCCGACCTGGGCGGCCTGGCCACCGCCTACGACGCCCTGCAGAAGGCCACCGCCGGCAAGGAAGATGCGAAGGTCGACGGCTTCACCCGCGACCAGCGCTTCTTCTTCAACTGGGCCACCGTGTGGCGCACCAAGTACACCCCGGAAAACGCCAAGGTCCGCCTGGCCACCGACCCGCACGCCCCGGCGCAGTTCCGTGCCATGGGTGCGCCGTCGAACCTGCCGACCTTCGCTGCCGCGTTCCAGTGCAAGGCCGGTTCGCCGATGGCCCGCACCGGCGAGCAGCAGGTGGTGATCTGGTAAGCCACGGCTGACGCTGCGGCAGACCTGCAAAGGCCCGGGAATCCCGGGCCTTTGTTTTTCACAGCGCCCGTCATCCACGCATGGCTCAGGCCGTTGGTAGATGCCGACCCTGGTCGGCGCACGGCCCGGCGGCGCCACCGTGACGCGTGCATGCCGCGCCCATGCACGGCTTGCTATAGTGCGCGCGCCCTCAATCCATCACGGATTCGTTCCACATGCCCAATTTCCGTCCGCTTGCCATCGCCCTGGGCATCAGCCTGGCGACCCTGGTCCCGACCCACGATGCGTTCGCCGCCAAGAAGAAGGCCGCGCGCGCCCCGGCCGTCAGCGCCCAGTGCAGCGACTTCTACGACGCCACCAACGCAGGCTGGCTGAAGGCCAACCCGGTGCCGCAGACCGGTGCCACCACCGCGCTCGGCCAGCTGGTCGAGCGCAGCCGCCAGCAGCAGCGTGAACTGCTCGACGCCGCGATGAAGTCGCCGCAGGGCAACGTGCAGAAGCTGCTGGGCGACTTCTGGGCCAGCGGCCTGGACGAAGCCGCCGTGGAAGCGGACGGCTCCAACCCGATCGCGCCGCTGCTGACCCGCATCAACGCCATCAAGAAGGCCAAGGATGTGCCGGCCTCGATCGCCGCGCTGCACCAGGTGGGCATCCCGGTGGCCTTCAACTTCGGCCCGGACGTCGACCTGAAGGCACTGGACCGCCACATCGGTTACTTCATGCAGGGCGGCATGGGCCTGCCGGACCCGGCGTTCTATACCCGCACCGACGCCGATACCGTGGCGCTGATGGGGCGCTACCGCAACTACGTCAAGCAGATCCTGGCGCTGACCGGCACCCCGGCGGCCAGGCTCGATGCCGAATCGCAGTCGGTGATCGCGCTGGAGACCGAGCTGGCGCGCAATGCGCAGTCGCTGGCCGGCATCAACAACCCGTTCAACAACTACGCGCCGATCTCCACCAAGGAGCTCAACAGCCGTTACCGCAACCTGCAGCTGGACGCGTTCCTGAAGGCACAGGGCGTGGACGACGACCTGGTCTCGCTGGCCGACCCGGGCCTGTTCAAGCAGCTCGATGGCATGGTCACCAAGCTCAAGCCGGACCAGTGGAAGGCCTACCTGCGCTGGCGCGTGGGCGACTCGATGGCACCGTACCTGTCCAAGGCCTACCGCGACGCGGAGTTTGAATTCCGTGGCCGCGTGCTGCGTGGCGAAACGCTGCCGCCGCAGCGCTGGGAAGACGTGCTGGAGGCGATCAACGTGGCCGCCGGCCCGATGGTCGGCCGCGAATATGCGGCCCGTTACCTGTCGGCCGAAGACCGTCGCCAGGCGGCGTGGATCGTCGACAAGCTGCGCGAAGTGCAGATCGAGGCGGTCAAGAACAACAGCTGGATGAGCGCCGAAGCCAAGACCGAAGCGCAGGCCAAGCTGGCTGCGCTGAAGATCGAGATCGGCACCCCGTTGCGCGACCTCGACTACAGCGTGCAGCCGATGGGCCGCGGTTCGTTCGGCGGCAACATGCTGATCGCGTCGACCTGGCGCCACCGCGAGGAAATGAAGCGCATCGGCAAGGGCAACGCCGACCGCCGCTGGGACGTGCTGCCGCAGCAGCCGTCGCTGGCCTACGACCTGGCACAGAACCGCCTGATCGTTACCGCGGCGATCCTGCAGGGCCCGGTGTTCAATGCCAAGGCCGACGCCGCCGACAAGTTCGGCAGCTTCGGTGGCCTGGTCGGCCATGAGCTGACCCGTGCGATCGACGCCAAGGGTGCACTGGTCGACGCCAAGGGCGAACTGCGCAGCTGGTGGACCCCGGCCGACAAGACCGCCTGGACCCTGCTTGGCAACCGCGTGGCCGCGCAGTACAGCGCCTACGATTTCCCGGGCGTGAAGGGTGCCAAGGTCAACGGCACGCTCACCCAGGAAGAGAACCTGGCCGACATCGCCGGTCTGGAACTGGCCTGGGCGGCCTATACCGCGCAGGAGCCGAAGGCCAAGCCGGCACAGCAGCAGGGCTTCTTCCGCGCCTGGTCGGCGTTGTGGGCACAGCAGCTGTCGCCGAACGAGGCCGTGCGCCGCCTGACCGCCGACATCCGCGCGCCGGGCCTGTGGCGCAGCAACGGCACGCTGGCCAACCTGCCGGCATTCGGTGCCACCTTCAGCTGCAAGGCCGGCCAGCCGATGCAGCGCAGCGAAGCCGACCAGATCAAGGTCTGGCGCTGAGCCACGCGCACTACCCGTAGTACAGGGGGCGCCTTCGGGCGCCCTTTTTTGCGGGTGCAGCACGATCCCGGGTTAACACCGCGCGTGCTATCGCTGCGGCTTCGTCCATCGCGGAGCCCCGACATGGCACACAAGAACACGATCTGCCTCTGGTACGACAACGGCGCGCTCGAGGCCGCCACCTTCTACGCCAGCATCCTGCCCGACAGCGCGGTGATCGCCGTGCATCACGCCCCCGGCGACTTTCCGGATGGCAAGGAAGGCAACGTGCTGACGGTCGAGTTCACGGTCTGCGGCATTCCCTGCGTCGGCCTCAACGGCGGCACCGCGTTCAAGCACAGCGAAGCGTTTTCCTTCCAGATCCAGACCGAGGACCAGGCCGAGACCGACCGCCTGTGGGATGCGATCGTCGGCAACGGTGGACTGGAGAGCCAATGCGGCTGGTGCAAGGATCGCTGGGGCATCTCCTGGCAGATCAGCCCGCGCATGTTGATCGAAGCCGTGACCAGCAAGGACAAGGCATTGGCCAAGCGCGCCTTCAACGCGATGATGCCGATGAAGAAGATCGACATCGCCACCATCGAAGCGGCAATCAAAAAAGGGGACGGAGGGGATTAAGTCGTTTCTCCCCATGCCCCGTGTGCAGATGCAGATTGCGACTTAATCCCCTCCGTCCCCTTTTTGCGAGGTGTTGATGTCCTGGGATGCGATCGTCGTTGGTGGCGGCCACAACGGCCTGGTCTGCGCGGCCTATCTGGCGCGCGCTGGAAAGAAGGTGCTGGTGCTGGAACGTCGTGGCGTTCTCGGCGGTGCCGCAGTCACCGAGGAATTCCATCCCGGCTTCCGCAACTCGGTGGCGTCGTACACGGTGTCCCTGCTGCAGCCGAAGGTGATCGACGACCTGCAACTGCATGCGCATGGGCTGCGCATCATCAATCGCCCGGTCAACAACTTCCTGCCGATGGAGGATGGTCGTTACCTGCTGTCGGCACCGGGCCGCACCCAGGCAGAGGTCGCGAAGTTCTCCGAGCGGGATGCGCAGCGGCTTCCCGAATACGAAGCGCGCCTGGAGATCTTCGCCGATGTGCTGCGCGCGTGGGCCCTGCGCGCGCCACCGGATGCCGGCGTTGCGGGTGGTTGGCGCGCGTTGCCTGCGCTGTGGCAGATGGGTCGTCTTGGTCGTGAACTGGCCACGCTGGATGCCTCGCTGCGGCAGGAGCTGCTGGACCTGTTCACGCTGTCGGCAGCCGAGTATCTGGATCGCTGGTTCGAAAGCGAACCGATCAAGGCGCTGTTCGGCTTCGATGGCATCGTCGGCAACTACGCAAGCCCCTATACACCGGGCAGTGCCTACGTACTGCTGCACCACGTATTCGGCCAGTGCAATGGCGTGAAGGGTGCGTGGGGCCATGCGATCGGCGGCATGGGCGCGATCAGCCAGGCGATTGCAGCCTCGGCACGCGAGGCCGGGGCGGAACTGCGCGTGGAGGCCGGCGTGCAGCGCGTGCGAATCGAACAGGGCCGCGCGGTGGGCGTCGAACTGGCCAACGGCGAGATCCTGCGCGCACGCACGGTGGTCGCCAACGTCAATCCGAAACTGCTGTACGAACAATTGCTGGAACCGGCACAGGTACCCAACGCGACACGCGAACGCATGGCGAACTGGCGCTGCGGTTCCGGCACGTTCCGGATGAACGTGGCGCTGTCGCGGCTGCCGGAGTTCCGCGCCCTGCCCGGGCCCGGCGATCACCTCAGCGCCGGCATCATCGTGGCACCCAGCCTGGATTACATGGACCGCGCCTGGCTGGATGCGCGCCGCGACGGTTGGGCGCGCGAACCGATCGTGGAAATGCTGATTCCGAGCACGCTGGACGATTCGCTGGCGCCGCCCGGGCAGCACGTGGCCAGCCTGTTCTGCCAGCATGTGGCGCCGGTGTTGCCTGAAGGCCGCCATTGGGACGATCACCGGGAGACCGTGGCCGACCTGATGATCGCCACCGTCGAACGGCATGCGCCCGGCTTCACCGCCAGCGTGCTCGGTCGGCAGGTGCTGTCGCCGCTGGATCTGGAACGCACCTTCGGCCTGGTCGGCGGCGACATCTTCCACGGCGCACTGAGCGCCAACCAGCTGTTCTCGGCACGGCCGATGGTCGGCCAGGCCGGCTATCGTGGCGCCCTGCCCGGGCTGTACCTGTGCGGTTCGGGCACACACCCCGGCGGTGGCGTCACCGGTGCACCGGGGCACAACGCGGCGCAGGTGGTGTTGCAGGATCTGTAGAGGCGTGCCCACCAACGGTCGGCACCTGCAGCGTCAAATGATCCTTCGGATCATTTGACGCTGCGCAGATGGTTCGGGCGCTTCGGTGGGCCGGGCGGGCGGCGCTTGAACGGCGGCTGCCCGCGCCAGTAGCGGATCAGCAACCAGCCGAACAGCATGCCGCCGAGGTGCGCGAAGTGGGCCACGCCCGGCTGCCAGCCGGTCATGCCCAGCACCAGCTCGCCCACACCGAACAGGATCACGAAAGTGCGCGCCTTCATCGGGATCGGCGGGAACAGCAGCATCACCCGCTGGTTCGGGAACAGCATGCCGTAGGCCAGCAGCAGGCCGAACACGCCGCCGGAGGCGCCCAGCACCGTGGCAGGGTTTTCCAGCAGCGTACCCACCAGCAGCTGGCAGACACCGGCACCGGCCACGCACACCAGGTAGTACAGCAGGAAGCGCTTCTCGCCCCAGGTCTGCTCCAGCGGCGCGCCGAACATGAAGACCGCCAGCATGTTGAAGAACAGATGGCCGAAGCTGCCATGCAGGAAACCGTAAGTCAGCAGCTGCCAAGGCTGGAAGTTGCCCCCCGGCGAGAACGCGTCGAAGCCCTGCTGCAACGGTTGCAGCATGAACGGCTCGAAGGTCTGCATGCCGAGCAGGAACGGCTGCTGCAGCAGGAACAGGATCGCGTTGGCGATCAGCAGGGCCTTGGTGACGGTTGGCAGTCGCGGGAACATGGGAGCACCGGCATGGAACGGCCTCCATCATAGCCGCAGCATCGTGTCTTGTTGGCGACCCGCAGGTCCGGCCTGTTCAGTCGCCAGCGGTGCTCAGCCCGGGCCCCACACCGCTGCGTCCAGCGCCGCCGCCGGATCGGTCGCCGGCATCCGCACCCGGCCGTTCTCCACCCGCACACCCTCGGCGCGCAACCGTTGTGACTGCTCGCGCCAGCCGGCCGACCCTTCTTCCATGGCAATGCGCCCGTCCGAGCGCAGCACGCGGTGCCAGGGCAGGTCCGGGTCGTCGTTCTGGCCCAGGATGCGTGCGGTCAGGCGTGCACGCCCGGGCAGGCCCGCGCGCATCGCCACCTGGCCGTAGCCCATCACCTGCCCCGCCGGGATTGCGCGGATCACCGCCAGGATGCGCGCACGCGCCTGCTCCGGCGTCAGCGCCGCAGGCGGGTCACCAGCAGAACGCCGATCAGCACCAGCACGGTGCCGGCGATCTGCGCCGGCCCCATCGGTTCGTCGAGCAGCCATAGGCTCATCACGATGGTGGAAACAGGGCCCAGCATACCGACCTGCGCGGCCAGCGACGAACCCACGCGCTGCACCGCCAGCATGATCGCCAGCACCGGCAGCACCGTGCACACGGTGGCATTGACCAACGACAGCCACTGCACCGGCGCCGGTGCCTGCCACAGCAGCGGCAGCGGATGGGTCACCGCGAAATGCAGCAGCACCAGCACGCTGGCCACGCAGCTGGCATAAGCGGTCAGCCGCACCGCACCGATGCGCGCGACCACCTGCCCACTGCCGAACAGGTACAGCGCATAGCTGAGGGCACTGCCCAGCACCAGCAGGCTGCCGACGATGATCTGCCCACCCTCGCGCTGCAGATCGTGGCCGAAGGCCAGCAGCACGCCGAGGTAGCTCAGCACCAGCGCACCGATCTGCCAGCGGCCCGGCCGCTGGCGCGCCAGCAGCACGTTGATCAGCAGTACCAGGGTCGGGTTCAAGTACAGGATCAGCCGCTCCAGGGTCACGCTGATGTACTGCAGTCCCTGGAAGTCGAGCAGGCTGGACAGGTAGTAGCCGGTGAAGCCCAGCCACAGCACGCGGGCACGGTCGGCCCAGGACAACGGCTCGGCCCGGCGCGCGGCCCACGCTGCCATCAACGCGAACAGGGGCAGCGCCATCAGCATGCGCAGGGCGAGCAGCGTGGTGGCATCGACGCCGTGGCGCAGGCCGAGCTTGACGATGATCGCCTTGCCCGACGCGGCGATGGCGCCGATCGCGGCCAGGCCGATGCCGCCCAGCGCAATGCGTGGGGAAGCAGTGGCGATGCGGGAAGCGGGAGTGGACATCAGGACGACGGCGGGCCGCGCAGAGCGGCCCGGTAAGGCGTGGGGGACGCTCATTGTCGCATGGGGGCGCCCGCTGCCCTGTAGAGCCGAGCCTGCGCTCGGCGTCGCCAGGCCGGTGCGAAAGGCTGCCGAGCAGGGCTCGGCCCCACAACATCCCGGCTCAGCGCATCAGCACCACTTCTTCGGCCGAGGTCGGGTGGATCGCCACGGTGTCGTCGAACTGGGCCTTGGTCGCGCCCATCTTCACCGCCACCGCAAAGCCCTGCAGGATCTCGTCGGCCGCTTCGCCCAGCAGGTGGATGCCTACCACGCGTTCTTCCGGACCGGCACAGACCATCTTGAACAGGCTGCGCTGGGTACCATTGGCCAGCGCCTGCAGCATCGGGCGGAAGCGGCTGTGGTAGACGCTCACCTGGTCGAAACGCCGGCGCGCTTCTTCCTCGCTCATGCCCACCGCGCCCAGCGGCGGATGCGAGAACACCACGCTGGCCACGTTCTCGTAATCCATTTTGGACTGCGGGCGCCCCCCGAACAGGCGGTCCATCAGCCGCCGCGAAGCGGCCACCGCCACCGGGGTCAGGCCGACCTTGCCGGCGATGTCACCGACCGCGTGCACGCTCGGCACGCGGGTGGTCTGCCACTCGTCCACCTGCACCTGCTCGTGCTCGCCGATGTCGATGCCGAGCGCTTCCAGACCCAGGCCACGGCTGTTGCCCCGGCGGCCGGCAGCGAAGAACACCGCATCGAACACACTGTCGATCGGGCCGTCATGGCCGAACGCCCGCACGCGCTCGCCATCGCGCTGCAGTTCGCGCAGGCGATAGTCGAAATGGATCCGCACGCCCTGCTGTTTCAGGTTCTCGGCCAGCTGATCGGTCAGCTCGTAATCGAAACGCTCCAGCAGGCGCTTGCCGCGCACCAGCAGGCTCACGCGGCTGCCGAGCGCCTGCAGCAGGCCAGCCAGCTCCACCGCGATGTAACCACCACCGATGATCGCCACCTCAGCCGGCGCCGCACGCAGGTCGAAGAAATCATCGGAGACCAGGCCCAGCTCCGCGCCGGGAATATCCGGACGCAGTGGATGCGCGCCAGTGGCGATCAGGATGTGTTCGGCGCTGTAGCGCACGCCATCACTGCAGGCCACGGTGTGCGCATCAAGCAGATGGCCACGTGCCGGAATGCGCACCACGCCGGTTTCGTCCAGGCGCTTGTGGTAGCTGGTGTGGATGTTGCTGATGTAGGCCTGGCGATGGATCACCAGTTCCTTCCACGACAGCGCCGGGCGTGCCTCGACATCGAAGCCCATCGCATTGGCCAGGCCGATGCGCTCGTGCAGGTCGGCCGCCAGCCACATCGCCTTCTTCGGCACGCAGCCGACATTGACACAGGTTCCGCCCAGTTCGCCGGGTTCCAGCATTGCCACGCGCTTGCCGTGCTGCGCGGCGCGGATCGCGCCGGCCAGGCCGGCGGAGCCGCCGCCAAGGACGATCAGATCGTAATCATAGGATGCAGTGCTCATCGGAATCGCTCGGGTCGGTAAGGGGCAGGATCGATCGCTGGCGTGTGGCCGCAGACGAGATCGGCGATCCGCTGGCCGATGCCGGCGCTCATGCTGACGCCGAGCATGCCATGCCCCGCTGCAGGCCAGACGTGAGGATGCGCGGGCGCGCGGCCGATCGGCACAGCGCGTGCGCGCTCATCGCTCACCCCTGCTTCGTCCTGCGCCGCATCGGTGGCCACTGCCGGTAGGTCATTGCACGCCACAGCCATTCCATCGGACCAAAGCGGAAGCGCGCCAGCCACGCGTGCGAAACAGCCACCTGCACGGCAAACAACAGCAGCGCGAACAGCAGCTGCACGCTGCGCGGCATCATCTCGAACCTGCCCAGGCCGTAGTGGTAGAAGGTCCAGGTACACAGCAGCGACTGGCCAAGATAGTGGGTCAACGCCATGCGCCCCACCGGCGCCAGCCACGCCAGCCGCGTGCGCCAGTGCACGATCCACGCCAGGTAGCCCAGGCACATCGGCAGCCCGCCAACCGTGACCAGGGCCATCGCCGCGGTCACCGGCAGGTTGTAGGCGCCGGGTGCAAGGTAGGGTTTCCAGGCAACCCCCAGCAGCGTGACCAGCAGCCCCAGCGGCAGTGCGATCCAGCGCAGCGACGCGTACAGCCGCGGGAAGCGCTCCGGCGTCGCCAGCGCGCCACTGCCGGCGAACCAGCTGCCGAGCAGGAACATGCCCAGCACTTCCGGGCCGCTGATCAGCAACGCGCCCATCGAGGTGCCGAACTCGCTCAGGCGCTGCACAGTGGCCTGCGCCCAGCTGCCCTGCCCGTACACCTGCCGCTGCAGGTCGATGCTCTGCTGCGCCTCGGCAAGCATGCCCTGCACCTCTTCGGCCGACGCCATCGACACCATCGCACCCACCAGCAGCATCATCGCTACACCGCCGAGGTAGACGATCACGCCCATCCACGGCAGCCAGCTGCGCGGCGCCTCGCGGCAGGCCAGCAAGGGCAACGAGACCAGCGCATACATCACCAGGATGTCGCCGGACCAGACCAGCAGTGCATGGCACAGGCCGATCAGCAGCAGGCCGGCGCTGCGGCGCAGGTAGAACGGGGTGAAGTCGCGCCCGGCCACCTCGGCGCGTTGTGCCATCACCGCAAAGCCGGCACCGAACAGCAGCGAGAACAGGGTGAAGAACTTGCCCTGCACGAACACATAGACGAAGGCGTCGGCCCAGTAATCGATGCCCCGCCAGTGCACGTCAATGCCGGTGAAGGCCAGGTCCAGCGGGCCGCTGAAAGCCTCGATGTTCATCAGCAGGATGCCCAGCAGCGCAGCACCGCGCAGCACGTCCAGCACGGCGATGCGTTCGCCGGAAGCCACCGGCTGCAGGGAAGGAGAAGCGGCGTTCACGGGGCGTCCGTCAGGCAGGTCCGCCATTATGCCGCCGGCCCGTGCACCATGGATGGCCGCGGCGTGTTCCAGAAACGCAACGGCCCGCCGAAGCGGGCCATTGCTGCCATCACGATCGCGCTGCGATCAGTGCTGGTGACCGCCGTCGCCGTGGACGTGGCCGTGGTCCAGCTCTTCCTTGCCGGCTTCGCGCACGTCGACGATTTCGACGTCGAAGTGCAGGTCCTTGCCAGCCATCGGATGGTTCAGGTCAACGTCGACGACGCTCATGCCGACCTTCTGCACGGTCACCGCACGCGGGCCGAAGTTGGTCTGCAGCACGACCTGCTGGCCCGGCGCCAGCTTGGTATTGCCGAAGTGCTTCTTCGGCACGCGCTGGGACAGGCCCTCACGACGCTCGCCGTAGGCATCGGCCGCCTTGACGTCGACGTTGAAGGTCGCGCCGGCTTCCTTGTCCATCATGGCGTTTTCCAGGCCCGGGATGATGTTGCCGTGACCGATCAGGATCGCCAGCGGCTCGCCGCGGTCCTTGGACGATTCGATCGGCTCCTGGCCGACTTCGGAAACGGTGTAGTGGAAGCGGACAACGCGGTCTTTTTCGATCTTCATGCGCAACTCTGTCTGGATCTGCCGGAGGCAGGCGGGTTGGGGCGGGTTGTCGCCCGGCGGGGACGCCGCCATCATGACGGCCAATCCAAGGTGGCGCATTATCCGGAGATCATGCACATCACGCCAGTTTCGTCCGGCCAGCGCCGGTTTCTCGCCCCGGCCCTGCTGCTGGCCCTGCCCCTGTTGATGACCGCCTGTGGCGGTGGCAAGGCCACCCGCCCGGCCCCGCCCCCGCCCACGGCGAACTGGCCAAAGACCGTGCCGGACAACCCCGAGGCTGCCAACTCGGTGCTGATGCGCGCCATCAGCCTGGTCGGCACGCCCTACCGCTATGGCGGCAACACTCCGGATTCGGGCTTCGACTGCAGCGGCCTGGTCGCTTATGTCTATCGCGAGATGCTGGACCTGCGGCTGCCGCGCACCTCCCGCGACCTGGCGGCGGTGCAGGGCCCGAAGATCGACCCGCAGCGCCTGGCCACCGGCGACCTGGTGTTCTTCGGCAGCCGCGGCAGCGTCACCCACGTCGGTATTTATGTAGGTGAAGGGCGCTTCGTGCATGCGCCGAGCACCGGCGGCACCGTGCGCCTGGACTCGCTCAGCGGTCCCTACTGGAAGGACCACTACACAGGGGCGAAACGCGTCCTTCGCTAAAATGAACAGGCGATATATTCAAAACTGTGACGAACATCACTGTGTAACTAACGAATTACTAACGGAATTTTTAACTTATCCGCGCTTTTACAGGGCATGATGCCCCATCGTTTTTTTCCTGTGACCGACGCGTGACGACTGACGACCTGAAAAGCGAAGGCCAGACTTCCGTATCTTCACGTAGTGCCCACCCGCTGTTGCTTGGCCTGGCACTGTGTCTGACCAGCCTTCCGGCCTGGTCGCAGACTGCTCCGAACCGTTCCGATGTGACCCCGGCCCCGGTGGCCGAGAGCACCGCCCGACCGGCCGCCAAGGCCGAGGCTGCCGCTCCGCAGCGCAGCCGCGTCGATGCCGCCGCCAGTGCCACGCTGGCCGCCCTGCTGCCGCACCTGGCCGCCAACGACACCATTCCGCTGATGGACCGCTCGGCCGTGGTGGCCGGCGACCTCAGCCGCCTGCTCGCCAACTACGACACCAGCAGCGCCGCCAATGGCAGCGTCGTCGGCACCGCCGCCGACAACGGCAAGGTGCAGTCGCTGCTGCGCCGCGCGATGACCCTGCTGGGCACCCCGTACCGTTGGGGTGGCAGCAACCCGGACAGCGGTTTCGACTGCAGCGGCCTGGTCGGTTATGTGTTCCGTTCGGCCCTGGGCATCGAACTTCCGCGCGTCTCGCGCGAGATGGCCCACGATGACAATGCCGAACTGATCAACGACCGCACCGCGCTGGCCGCGGGTGATCTGGTGTTCTTCGGCCGCAAGGGCCGCGTCGACCACGTCGGCATCTACGTCGGCGATGGCCGTTTCCTGCATGCGCCGAGCTCGGGCAAGGACGTCCGCGTGGACACCCTGCTCAGTGGCTACTGGGGCAACAAGTTCATGCAGGCCCGCCGCGTCGACCTCTGACCGGCTGGCGTCACAGCGCCGCCTGATACGCAAAGCAAAGCCGCTGCCCTGCAGCGGCTTTTTTGTTGGGCCCGCGTAATGGTGGGTAGCTGCCGACCTTGGTCGGCACCGCCTCCATCCACGCATGGCGTGGATCTACCACGGTCGGCAGCGCGTCAGCCATCTCCCAAACGAAAGGCCCGCCGGTCAGGGCGGGCCTTTCATCTCCACGCAACCTCAGCTGCGTGGCGGTGTCGGGTCAGGATCGTCCACGCCCACATTGCTGGACGGATTGTCATACACCGCCTGGTCCAGCAGCCCGGTTTCCTTGGCCACGATCACCGGCACCAGCATCTGGCCGGTCACATTCGTCATCGTGCGCATCATGTCGAGGATGCGGTCGATGGCATACAGATAGCCGATGGTCTCCAGCGGCAGGTTGGCTGCGCTCAGCACCACCGTGGCCATGATCACCGCGGTACCCGGCACGCCGGCCGTACCGAAGCTGCCCAGCACCGAGGCGATCAGCACCACCACGTACTGCTCCGGGGTCAGCGGCACACCGCTGTACTGCGCGATGAACACCGCGCACAGCGCCGGATAGATCGCGCCGCAGCCATCCATCTTGATGCTGGCGCCCAGCGGCACCGCGAATGAACCGTAGTCCTTGTTCACGCCCAGGTTGTGGGTGATCGAACGCAGCGCCACCGGCATCGCGGCGAAGCTGGACGAGCTGACGAAGGCCACCTGCATGCCCGGCGCCGCGCCGCGGAAGAACTTCAGCGGGTTCAGGCCGTGCGCCAGCAGCAGCGCGCTGTAGACCACCACGATGTGCAGGGCGCAGGCCACGTACAGGGCCAGCACGAAATGGCCCAGCGGCAGCAGCTTCTCGAAGCCATAGCTGCCGACCAGGCCGGCGATCAGGCCGAAGGTACCGATCGGGGTGACTTCCAGCACGAAGCGGGTCACCTGGATCATGATGTCGCTCATCTGGCCGACCAGCTTGCGCGCCTCGGTCACCTTCTCGCCCAGCTTGACGATGGCAAAGCCCACCAGGCCGGCGAAGAAGATCACCGGCAGGATCGAGCCGCGACCGGCCGCCAGTACGGTCTCACCGGCCGCATTGACCTTGGTACCGATGCCGGACAGCGCGTAGAAGACATTGGCCGGCACCACGTCCAGCAGCACCTGCACCACACTGGGCACTTCGCGCGGCACGTAGTTGCTGGCCATGGTCAGCTGCAGCCCGCCGGCACCGGGCTGCAGCACGGTCCCCACGCCCAGCCCAACGCATACCGCCAGCGCCGCGGTGATCACGAACCACAGGAAGGTGCGGCCACTGAGCGCGGCGACCGACTTCTGCCCGTGCAGCGACGAGATCGCGTTGATGACCGCGAAGAACACCAGCGGCACGGCGATCATCTTGATCAGGGTGACGTACAGCTCACCGAGCGGGCCGAACCACGTTTCCGCGGCCGGGCCAAGCGCCCAGCCGGCCAGCGCGCCGAGCACGAAGCCACCGACCACGCGCTGCCAGAATGGAATCCGCAGCCAGGCAGAGACCAGCTTCATAGGCAATCCAGAGGGGAAGGAAGGGATGCTGGCACGATAGCCCAAGGCGGCCCGCAGAACGACCGCCCGGCCGGCAAATCAGTGTGTCATCGGCGTGCCTTGCAGGGGCGGGCATAATGAACGTCCCGTTACAGTTTGTGAGATCCCAGCGTCCATGCGCCGTTCCGTCTCCCTGTTGGCCGCCTGCGCCACCACCCTGCTGCTGGGCGCCTGCGCCAGCACCACCCCCGCCTCTGCCCCGGCCGGCCTGAAGGTCGCCGTCGACCCGGTCGCCCATCCGGCCGGCGAGACCCCGCAATGGTGGTACCGCAGTGGCGCCGCCCAGGCCGCCGCCAAAGGCGCGATGTCCGGCAAGGCGAAGAACGTCATCCTGTTCCTCGGCGACGGCATGAGCCTGACCACCGTGGCCGCCTCGCGCATCTACGAAGGCCAGCAGAAGGGTGGCTCGGGCGAGGAGAACCTGCTGTCCTGGGAGCGCTTCCCGGCCACGGCGTTCAGCAAGACCTACAACACCGATTCGCAGACGCCGGATTCGGCCGGCACCATGACCGCCATCACCACCGGCGTGAAGACCCACATGGGCGCGATCGGTGTCAGCGCCGGCAGCCGCACCGACTGCGCCGACAGCCTGTCCAAGGGCCTGCTGACCTGGCTGCAGCTGGCCGACAGCGCCGGTCTGGCCACCGGTGTGGTGTCCACCGCGCGCCTGACCCATGCCACCCCTGCTGCCACCTATGCGCACTCGCCCGAGCGCAACTGGGAAAACGACACCGACCTGACTGAAGCGGCCAAGGCTGCAGGCTGCAAGGACATCGCACAGCAGCTGCTGTCGACCTCGCGTTATGGGCGCGGCCCGCTGGTCGCTCTCGGCGGCGGTCGCGGTGAATTCACCACCGTGGAAGAGCGCGATCCGGAATACGACGACAAGGTCGGCCAGCGCCTGGATGGCCGCAGCCTGGTGCAGGAATGGCAGCAGGCGCACCCGCAGGGTGCCTACGTGTGGAACAGCAAGCAGCTGGCGGCGGCCGCCAATGCGCCGGCCATCCTCGGCCTGTTCGAACCGGACCACATGCGCTACGAATACGAGCGCCCGCAGGATCCGGGCGGTGAGCCGAGCCTGGCCGAACTGACGGCTGCAGCGATCAGGAATCTGGCCAGGCACCAGGAAGGCTACGTGCTGATGATCGAAGGCGCGCGCATCGACCACGCCAACCACAGCGGCAACGCCTACCGTGCACTGACCGAGACCGTGGCGCTGTCCGACGCGGTGCGCGTGGCCAACGAACTGACCTCGGCCGACGACACCCTGATCATCGTCACCGCCGACCACTCGCATACGCTGAACTTCGTCGGCTACCCGGCACGTGGCAATCCGATCCTGGGCAAGGTGAAGGACAAGGGCGGCGAAGATGGTGCCGGCAAGCTGGACTACGCGCTGGACGGCACCGGCCAGCCGTACACCACGCTGAGCTATGCCAACGGCCCGGGCCATACCGGCAGCAGCAACCAGCAGCCGGCCGGCCCGAAGCGTTACCCGCACAACCCGAGCAGCTTCGAACCGGCCAACGGCCGCCCGAACCTGCGCGAGGTCGACACCGAGCATCCGGACTACATGCAGGAAGCACTGGTGCCGATGAAGTCCGAATCGCACGGTGGTGAGGATGTCGGCATCTGGGCGCGTGGCCCGGGCAGCAAGGCGATCCGCGGCACGCTGGAACAGAACGCGATCTATCACATGATCGTGCAGGCCACCCCGGCCCTGCGCGAGCGCCTGTGCCAGGCCGGCACCTGCGATGACAAGGGCGTGCCGGTGCAGCTGCCGGCACCGACGGCCTTCGAGCGCAAGGCCGAGGCCAAGTGATCGTGCGGCAGGCCCGCCTCGACCGCGGCCGCTTCGCGCGGTCGCTGGTCCTGCTCGGCGTACTGGCCGGTTCCAGCGCGCTGGCGCAGGCGCCGGCCTGCAAGCTGCTGACCGACGAACACGGGTTGTGGCCGCTGCCCAACTGCGAGGTGGTCGATCACCGGCCGAAGATCAGCGCCGATGCGCTGAAGGACCTGAACTACGACGACCACGGCCTGGCCGTGGTGTATGCCGACCAGGGCTTCCACTACGTCGACCGCAAGGGCCGCAGCCTGCCTGTGCTGACCTGGGACAACGGCCCGGAAACACCGCAGGAAGGCCTGCTGCGCGGCCGCGTCGGCAACCGCGTCGGCTACTTCGACCTGACCTTCCGCCAGGTGGTGCCCGGCACCTACGATTTCGGGTGGCCGTTCCAGGATGGCGTGGCCGAGGTCTGCAACGGCTGTCGGCGCGGCACGCCAGATGCCGATGGCCACACGCCGATGGAAGGCGGGGAGTGGTTCCGCATCGACCGCGCGGGCCGTCGGGTGAAGTAGGTTTTTCGGCAGGGCTGCGCCCTGCACCTGCCGATGCAACGGCAACGGCCGAAGCAACAGCAACAGCGTGCATTCCGTGGGATGGCGGGGCGGCCGGCAACCACGGCGGTTGCTGTTGCTCCTGGTAGGTGTCGAGCTTGGTCGACACGATTTTTCTCTCAGATATCGAATTGAATACGGGGTCAGATCCGTTTTCCGCAGGAAAACGGATCTGACCCCAAGAGCCATTCCGACAGTTCGCAGGACACTGTCAAAGGCGGGATGGGTCCGGTTGCGGGAGTGTCCGCGGCATGGATGCCGCGGCCAAGCCCCCATGGGTGAGGGCGCTTTGCTTGCGAAGCACTGCTTCGCAAGCGCCCGAACGCACAGCCGCCAGCGGCTGGGCCGGCCTGGGGGTTTACGGCGTCTCCCGCAACCGGCCCCACCCCGCCTTCCCTCAGGAAACCAGCTTCTGCTGTTGCTGTTGCTGTTGCTGTTGCTGTTGCTGTTGCTGTTGCTGTTGCTGTTGC
>NZ_JCACKF010000040.1:0-32395 GCF_059505245.1 Stenotrophomonas sp. | reverse complement strand
AAACCGGTTGCCGGCCAGCGGCCGGCACTACCCCTGCAACAACCGATGCATCGCCCTGGTAGGTGCCAACCTTGGTTGGCACGAAATCCACAGCGCCGACCAGGGTCGGCATCTACCAAAACCGGTTGCCGGCCAGCGGCCGGCACTACCCCTGCAGCAACCGACGTTGCAACCGCTCCACCGCACGCTGCAGCAGCACCCGGTTGCGGCCCAGCTTCATCCACTGCGGCAGGCGCGAGAACATCGAACCGTTGGTAACGCCCGCGCGCTCGCGCAGAGGCGCGGCAGCGTAGTCGTGCAGTGCCTGCAGATGGGCTTCGTTGTAGGCCCACAGCACGCCGGCCGCGGTCTTTTCGACCAGCCGCAGCGGCAAGCCGAAATGCGGATCGATCGCCTCATTGCCACGCCATCGCGACAGCGTGACCTCCACCTCGCTGCTGCGTCCGCACTGACTGCAGTCCGCCGTCAGCGTCCGCAACGGCGACACTGCACGCGCACGGTGCAGCTCGGCGCGGACCCATTTGTGCCCGCAGTATCCGCAGGGACGATAGCCGCTATAGCGCACCGGCCCGACCCAGTCGCCCGCGGCACAGCAACCGCAGCCGCATCCACTGTCGAGGGCTGCGCTGCAGCCCAGGCAGCGGAAGCGTCGTGATTCCGGCGTCCGCACCACCCAGCCGGGCGTATCGCAACGATGGCAGCGCACCGCGATGCGGTCCGAATAGCGCCACAGGGCGTGGCCGTCATCCAGATGCCGGCCCGGCAGCGGCGCAGGCCGCAGGTCGCGATTGCGCCGCACCGTCATCAGACGTAGATCCGCGTCGGCGCCTCGTCGACGATCGCGTGCGGCACGAAGCGCGCACTGTCGCGGGTGATCGCGCTGTCGTCCTCGCGGATGCCGATGCCGCAGGCATGGTCACCGATCACCCAGCTGCCGATCAGCGGGTAGCCGCCTTCGAAGCGGGTGAGAGGATGCGCACGCTGGATGATCGCCGGGCCGTCGTAGGGACCGTCGCTGCGTTGGGTGCTGCCATCGGCCAGGTGCATCTCGATGTTGGCGCCTTCGCGCGAGAACAGCGGTTTGCGTACCCAGCCCGACGCCAGCGTGCTGCCGTCATCGAAATGCGCTTCCAGCAGGTTCGGATGGCCCACGTTGCGCTGCCACAGCAGCGGCAGGATGCCCTTGTTGCTCAGCACCGCCTTCCAGGCCGGTTCCAGCAGCTGCACGCCCGAACCGGGCAGCGCGCGGCCGAATTCCTCGGCCATCAGGTCTTCCAGCGGATACAGCTTGAACAGCGTGCCGATCACCGAATCGTCCAGCGCGGTGAAGCGTCCGTCCTCGGACAGGCCAATGTCCTCGATGGCGATGGCCTGGCCATGCAGGCCGGCCTGCGACGCACAGTCGCGCAGGTACTCGACCGTGCCGCGGTCTTCCTCCGAACTGCCGACCGCGCTGAAGTACAGCGGGGGCGGCAGCTGTGTGGCGAGGTCGCCGAAACGCTCGACCAGCGCCTCATGGATGGCGTTGAACTGGTCGGCATGCTGCGGCAGGCGACCGGCATTGCGCTGGTCTTCCAGCCACTGCCACTGGAAGAAGCTGGCTTCGAACAGCGAGGTCGGCGTGTCGTAGTTCAATTCGTACAGCTTGGCCGGACCGTTACCGTCGTAGGCCAGGTCCAGGCGGCCATAGAGGTGCGGCTGGCGCTGGCGCCAGCTGTCGGCGATCCAGTCGCGGTAGTGCGACGGAATCGCCAACTGGTCCATCAAGCGTTCGCTGCCGATGACATCACCGACCAGATCCAGCGCCATCTGGTGCAGCTCGGCGCTGGGGTCTTCGATGTCCTGTTCGATCTGGCGCAGGGTGAAGGCGTAATACGCGCTTTCATCCCAGTACGGCTGGCTGTCGATGGTGTGGAAGCGGAAACCCGCCTCTTCCGCGCGCGCCCGCCACTGGGCACGCTCGGCAATCCGGATGCGCTGCATGGGTCGATCAGCCGCCGTAGCTGCCGCTGGTGCTGCGGCGTGCGCTGGTATTGCCGAAGCCACCACGGCTGGCAGTGACCGCACGGTTCGGCTCGCTGGTGACCGGCGCCAGGCCGGCCTTGCCGGCACCGATGCCGCTGGCGGTGTTCAGGCCACCGGTGCCACCCGGTGCCGGGCGCGCCCAACCCGCATTCTTGTCCTGGTAGGCCGGTGCCGACGCCGGCGCCTGCGGGGCGAGGCCGCCGCGGTTGCTCAGCATCTGCGACATGAAGAAGCCCATCATCATCGGGCCGATGAACGAGGTACCGGCCGAGGTGTGCTGCTGCACGCACTGCTCCGGCTTGTAGTCCTTCTCGCAGGCTTCCTTGCTGGCGTACTTCGGCGCCGCATCGGCGGCCTGCTTCTGCGCTTCGGCGAACGCATTGCGGCACGACGACGGATCGCCGGTGGCCTCGGTGCAGGCCTCCACCGAGGTATACAGGCCTTCCTGCACCTTCACCTCCGGCTCCTTCTGGCAGGCGGTGAACAGCAGCGGCGCGGCGCTCATCAGCAGCAGCGCGGTGGTGCGGGAACGTTTCATGGCCTCATGCCCTGTCGACGGATCAATGCCCCAATGATGCCAAATCCGGGCCAGCAACCGGAATCGGCAAAGTGCGAAAGATGAACGGACTTTCATTTTCGTCGGCATTGGGGTCAGAGCCCATCGCGCCGCGATGGGATCCGACCCCAGGCGACGCACCGCTCTGGTAGGTGCCAACCTTGGTTGGCACACATCCCGCGGCGCCCGGTCATGCCCGGCGCGCGCAGCCAAGTCTCCGGCAAGAAGCCCCCTTGTTGTTCAAGGGGGGCGCGCCGAAGGCGCGGGGATAAGGGGAAATGCGCGGACCGCCAAGCCGCTGCAAGCGGTGAAGGTGGTTGCAGCAGCAACCGAAAAAATTGGCCATGATCGGCTGACCCCCACGTCGTACGGCCCGCCCGTTCCGCCCGCCATGCCCGAATACCGTTCCCGCACCTCCACCGCCGGTCGCAACATGGCCGGCGCCCGCGCCCTGTGGCGCGCCACCGGCATGAAGGACGGCGACTTCCACAAGCCGATCATCGCCATCGCCAACTCCTTCACCCAGTTCGTGCCCGGCCACGTGCACCTGAAGGATCTCGGCCAGCTGGTCGCGCGCGAGATCGAACAGGTCGGCGGCGTCGCCAAGGAATTCAACACCATCGCCGTGGACGACGGCATCGCGATGGGCCACGACGGCATGCTGTATTCGCTGCCCAGCCGCGAGATCATCGCCGACGCCGTGGAGTACATGGTCAACGCGCACTGCGCCGACGCGCTGGTGTGCATCAGCAACTGCGACAAGATCACCCCCGGCATGCTGATGGCCGCGCTGCGCCTGAACATCCCGGTGGTGTTCGTCTCCGGCGGGCCGATGGAAGCGGGCAAGACCAGGCTGTCCGAGCACAAGCTGGATCTGGTCGATGCGATGGTGGTGGCCGCCGATGACAGCGCCTCCGACGAGAAAGTCGCCGCGTTCGAGCGCAGCGCCTGCCCCACCTGCGGTTCCTGCTCGGGCATGTTCACCGCCAACTCGATGAACTGCCTGACCGAGGCGCTGGGCCTGTCGCTGCCCGGCAACGGCACCACGCTGGCCACCCACGCCGACCGTGAGGCGCTGTTCCGCCGCGCCGGCCGCCTGATCGTCGAACTCTGCCATCGCTGGTACGGCGGCGAAGACCCCAGCGCACTGCCGCGCGGCATCGCCACCCAGGCCGCGTTCGCCAATGCGATGACCCTGGACATCGCCATGGGCGGCTCCACCAATACCATCCTGCATCTGCTGGCCGCCGCACAGGAGGCGGAGGTCGACTTCGACCTGACCCACATCGACGCGCTGTCGCGGCGCGTGCCGCAGCTGTGCAAGGTGGCGCCGAACACGCCGAAGTACCACATCGAGGACGTGCACCGCGCCGGCGGCGTGTTCGGCATCCTCGGTGAACTGGACCGTGCCGGCCTGCTCGATACCACGGTGCCGACCGTGCACAGCGCCAGCCTGGCCGACGCGCTGGAACGCTGGGACGTAGTGCGCAGTGACAACGACACCCTGCATGCCTTCTTCAAGGCCGGCCCGGCCGGCATCCCTACCCAGGAGGCCTTCAGCCAGGCCACGCGCTGGCCGACCCTGGACATGGACCGCGCCGAGGGCTGCATCCGCTCGCTGCAGCATGCGTACTCACTGGAAGGCGGCCTCGCCGTGCTGCGTGGCAATCTGGCCGTGGATGGCTGCGTGGTGAAAACCGCCGGCGTGGACGAATCGATCCACGTGTTCGAAGGCCCCGCGCGTGTCTATGAAAGCCAGGACGCCGCCGTCGCCGGCATCCTCGCCGACGAGGTGCAACCGGGTGAGGTAGTGGTGATCCGCTACGAAGGGCCGAAGGGCGGCCCCGGCATGCAGGAAATGCTCTACCCGACCAGCTACCTGAAGTCGAAGGGACTGGGCAAGCAGTGCGCGCTGCTCACCGATGGCCGTTTCTCCGGCGGCACCTCGGGCCTGTCGATCGGCCACGTCTCGCCGGAAGCCGCCAGCGGCGGTGTCATCGGTCTGGTGGAGAACGGCGACCGCATCCGCATCGACATCCCGGCCCGCCGCATCGACCTGCTGCTGGATGAGGCCACGCTGGCCCAGCGCCGCGCCGACGCCGACGCGCGTGGCTGGAAACCGCGCGCGCCACGCCCGCGCAAGGTCACCAGCGCGTTGAAGGCCTACGCCCTGCTGGCCACCAGCGCCGACAAGGGCGCCGTACGCAACACCGCCCTGCTCGGCGATTGATGCCGATCCGGTAGTGCCGGCCGCTGGCCGGCACCTGGGAAAAGGGGACGGAGGGGATTAAGTCGTTTGAGGCTCAAACGACTTAATCCCCTCCGTCCCCTTTTTTCAGCCGATCACGCGCTTGAACGGCGGCAGCGCGTCGATGATGCGCTTGCCGTAGCGGCGGGTCAGCAGCCGCGAATCAAGAATGACCACGCGGCCGGTGTCGGTGGAGGTGCGGATCAGGCGGCCGGCGAACTGGGTCAGCGTGCGCAGCGCATGCGGAATGGCGATCAGGTTGAACGCGTTGAGCCCGCGTCCCTCGAACCACTCGCTGAGGGTGGCGGTCTGCGGGTCGGTCGGCACGGCGAACGGCACCTGGGTGATCACCACCGTGGTGCAGGCCTCGCCGGGCAGGTCGAGGCCCTCGCCGAACGAGTTCAGGCCGAACAGCACCGAGCCCTCGCCTGCCTCGACACGCCGCAGGTGTTCCTCGATCAGCCGGGTCTTGGACATCTCGCCCTGCACCAGCACCTGCTTGCGGCGCGCGGCCGGCATCAGCCCGGCCACCTTCTCCATCTTCCAGCGCGAGGTGAACAGCACCATCGAGCCCTTGGCCCAGTCCAGTTCGGTGTCCAGGTAGCGCGCCACTTCGCGCGGGTGGCCTTCGCGGTCGTCCGGCGTGACCGGGAACTTCGGCACGATCAGTTCGGCCTGGTTGGGCAGGTCGAACGGCGACGACAGCGAGACCATCTCGGCCTCTTCAGGAATGCCGTTGTCGATCGCCAGCGCCTGGAAGTCGCCACCGCCGGTCAGCGTCGCCGAGGTCATCACCACCGAGTCCACTTCATCCCACAGCAGCTTGCGCAGCACGTGCGCGGCCGACACCGGCGAACCGTGCAGCACCAGGTCGCCATCGCGGGTGGCAGTCACCCAGCGCGCCATCGGCGGCGCGCCGTCCTTGTCTTCGCGGCGCCACGCCTGCCACAGGTTGTACTGCTGCTCGATCATCTCCAGCGCCATGCCCAGGTTGCGCTGCAGGCGCTCGCGCGCGGCATCGTCCGGCTTGCCCTTGGCCACCTGCGTGGTGGCCGCATGCGCCCAGTTGTAGAGGCTGCGGGTATCGTCGGCCAGTGCCTCGATCGGCTCGCGCCAAGCCTCGGGCAGGCGTCCATTGGCCGCGCGCCACATCGGCTCTTCGTCCGCCGGCGCCGGCATCCACACCCGCTCGATGTGATCACGGAACGCGCGCAGCTGCTTGGCCACGTTGCTGGCGACTTCGATCGCTTCGTTGGGCAGCAGGTTGCCGAGCCGGTCCTTGTCGACCGCGCGGTAGGCACCGGCGATCAGGATCTGCAGGCGGCCGGTGCGCTTGGCCATCTCGTCCAGCGCGAGGCTGGCCGCGCCCTGGTCGATCGCCACGTTGCCGATGTGATGGCCTTCGTCCAGCACCAGCAGCATGTCCGAGGGTGGCGCGATCAACGGCTGGCCGTTGTCGCTGTCACCGATCGACAGCGCCGACAGCAGCAGCGCGTGGTTGGTGACCACGATCTGTGCGTCGCGCACCGTATTGCGCGAGCGCAGCACCGCGCACTGCGCCGAATAGGCGCAGCGTCGCCCGGCACAACCCGAGGCCGGCGTGGTGATGCGGCTGCGCAGGCCGGGACTGATGGTCTCCGGCGCATTGTCGATATCGCCATCCCAGCTGCCGCTGGTGAAGGCGTCGGTCAGGCGTTTGGCGATGTCCATCTCGATCGGCGCCAGCGGCCGGTCGAACAGTGGCGCGTCATCCTCGAACATGCCGCCCTGCGAGCCCTCGCCCTGCGCCTCGGCGGCATTGCGCGTGCACAGGTAGCGGGTGCGTCCCTTGGCCAGCGCCACGGTCGCTTCCAGGCCGGTGGCCTTCAGGAAATTCGGGATATCGCGCTCGACCAGCTGCGACTGCAGCGCCACGGTGCCGGTGCTGATCACCAGCTTCTTCTTGGTGGCCAGCGCGATCGGCACGCCTGCGGTGAGGTAGCCCAGGCTCTTGCCGACGCCGGTCGGCGCCTCGACCACGCCGACGCCACCGCTTTTCGACAGCGCGCGCGACACCACGCCGATCATCTGGCTCTGCGAGCGACGGGTGGAGAAGCCGGGGGTGTTGGCCTGCAGCGTCGTGTACGCCTTGCGGATCGCGTCCTTCAAGGTGTCATCGAGCGTGCGCGGAGCGGCGACGGTTTCGGTCACGCCGGGAACTACCGTAGCTGGATCAGGCCGGTCATTGTCGCATGGCCGGCCGCGTTCACTGTTGCTGGCACCCTGAACGAGCCAGCGACGACGCCCGCCGGCGCGCACGGTCCGAAGCCCGCGCCGCACAGGGGCGAAACACGCCGGGCGTGGCCCGGCGCCAGCGCTCAGGCGACCGGGGCGGGACGGCTACGCAGCAGGCGCACCAGCGCCCACACCAGCAGCACCACGCCGATGGCCTCGACCATCGCCAGCGCGAAGTGCACCACGCCGAAGATGGCGCTCATGCCCGAGATGGCGCTGAAGTTGCCGCTGCTGACCAGCCACATCGGCAGCATGCCCGCCGCCAGGCCACCCAGGCTGGACAGCAGCAACAGCAGCAGGCCGACCAGCGCGCCGGTGCGGGTGGCATCGCGCGGCGCACCGACCACCCAGACCAGGCCGACGCACAGCGCGATCAGCACCGGCAGGCGCACGCCGACCATGCTCAGCACGGTCACCATCAACGTCGTGCTGTCCATCGGTCAGTCCTCGCCGGCCAGCACGGCCGAGCCCTGGCGCAGCGACTGGTAGACCTCGCCGGTCTGCGGGCGCACGCCGTGCCACTGCAGGAAGCTCTCGGCGGCCTGCTCGACCAGCATGCCCAGGCCGTCGACGGTATTGCGGCACTGCGCCGCACGGGCCCAGGCCAGGAAGGCGATGGCCGCCTCGCCGTAGTTCAGGTCGACGGCAGTGGTCATCGAATTGACCAGCGACAGCGGCAGCTTGAACTCGACGTCGCGGTCGCGGCCAGCCGAGGTGGCATTGACGATCAGTTCGAAGTCGCCGAGGTCGCGCAGGTCTTCCCAGTAGCGGCTGATCGCACGGCCGGGCTCGCCCATCGCGTCGATCAGTTCGTCGGCGCGCTCCGGCGTGCGGTTGACCACCACCAGTTCGGTGATGCCGGCATCGAGCAGCGCCGGGGCGACGCTGCGCGCCGAGCCACCGGCGCCGATCATCAGCACGCGGCGGCCGCGCAGGTCCAGGCCGTGGCGGTCGGTCAGGTCGCGCACCAGGCCGATGCCATCGGTGGTGTCGCCGTGCCAGCGGTCGCCCTTGCGCAGCAGCGTGTTGACCGAGCCGGCGCGGCGCGCGCGCGCGGTCAGCGTGGTGCACACCGAGAACGCGGCTTCCTTGTGCGGCAGGGTGACGTTGGCGCCGACACCGCCCTCGGCGGCGAAGGCCTCCAGTCCGGCCAGGAACGCATCCGGGGCCAGGTCGATCGCGCGGTAGTCGATGGCGATGCCTTCCTGGCGACCGAACGTCGCGTGGATCTGCGGCGACTTCGAGTGGGCAACGGGGTGTCCGAAGACGGCGTAACGGTCGGTCATGGAATCCTCAAGCTGGCTAGACTGATGCTCTTTCGTGCACGGAACCGGATGATGCGCATCACCCCGCCCCTGCTGGTGCTCGCCGCCAGTCTACTCTCTGCCCCCGTGGCGATGGCGTTGAACGAGTACGGCATCGAAGGCATGGGCGTGGTCTCGACCCGCGCCGACGAAGGCCGTGCCACGATCAGCGCCGATGGCCAGCGCATCGTCTTCGCCCGCCGCGGCGAGGCCGGCTGGGGCCTGTGGGAGGCGCGCGTGGTGGACGGTCGCTGGCAGCAGGCACAGGTACTGCCGGTAGGCGTGGCCGGTGAAGCCCGCGATCCCTACTTCAGCCGTGACGGCCGCTGGCTGCTGTTCGCGGCCGGCCGCGAGGGCGCGCTGGCGCTGTACCGCGCCGCGTTGGCCGCCGACGGCCGGCTGGGCCCGGCGCAGCCGCTGGCCGGTGACGGCGGGCGCCGGGAAGAGCGCGGGCCGGCCCTGAGCGCGGACGGCAAGCAGCTGTTGTTTGCCCGCCAGCAGGGCCGTGGCGCCGGCTGGGACCTGTTCGTGGCGACGCTGGATGCGCAGGGCCTGCGCGGCCCGGCCAGCGCACTGAGCGCGTTGAACAGCGCCGACGACGAGACCGACGGCGACTGGCTGGGCCAGGACGGCGCCGTGGTGTTCAGCCGCGGCAATGGCAGTACCGCGCAGGTCTGGAGCAGCGGCTGTGCGTGGAGCGGTGTAGCGCTGCAGCCGCTGGGGCTGTCGTTCAACCAGGCCGGCGGCTGGACCGGTGCGCCGGTGGTCGACAACGCCAAGCCGGGCGAGATGATGGTGGCCAGCAGTGCAGCGAAGGCGCCGCGTGCCGGTGGCGTGGACGTGTACCGGTTGGCGGTGCCGAAGGTGGCGGCGGTGGCCGGGTGCGCGCGGTAGATCCACGCCATGCGTGGATGGCCGTTTGGTAGATGCCAACCTTGGTTGGCATACGTGAAAGCGCCAACCAAGGTTGGCGACTACCAGTAGATCCACGCCATGCGTGGATGAAACGCCCTGTCAGCGCGACAACACCTTGGCGCGCAACTGCTCGTACTCCATTTCGCTCAGCTGGCCGTTGTCCTTGCGCTGGTTCAACGCGGCCAGCTCGGCCTGCACGGTCTCCGGCAGCGCCTGCTCACGGGCCACGTGGCGGGCAGCGGAGAGCTGTTCCGGCGGGCGCTTGCCGGCCCGCCAGGCGGCGATGAAGACAGCGACGATGATGGCGCCGAACACCAGCGTACCGGTGCCCCAGATCAGCCATTGCATCCATCCCAGTTCGGGTCCCATCGCGCAGTCCTCCGTCTATCGTGGCGCTATTGTCAGCGCTCGCGCAGCCATCGCGCCACCTGCGGCGCGAAATAGGTCAGCACACCATCGGCGCCGGCCCGCTTGAAACCCAGCAGCGACTCCAGCACGCAGGCGCGTTCCTCCAGCCAGCCGTTGGCGAAGGCGGCCTTCATCATCGCGTACTCGCCACTCACCTGATAGGCGAAGGTCGGCACACCGAATGTCTCCTTCACCCGGCGCACCAGGTCCAGGTACGGCATGCCCGGCTTGACCATCACCATGTCGGCGCCCTCTTCCAGGTCCAGCGCGATCTCGCGCAGGGCCTCGTCGCCGTTGGCCGGGTCCATCTGGTAGGTCTTCTTGTCGGCCTTGCCAAGGCTGGCCGCGCTGCCCACCGCATCACGGAACGGGCCGTAGAACGCCGAGGCGTACTTGGCCGAGTAGGCCATGATGCGCACGTTGATGTGGTTGTCGGCATCCAGCGCACGGCGGATCGCGCCGATGCGGCCGTCCATCATGTCCGACGGCGAGACGATGTCCACACCGGCCTCGGCGTGCGACAGCGACTGCTTGACCAGCGCTTCGACAGTGATGTCGTTGAGCACGTAACCCTTGTCGTCGATGATGCCGTCCTGGCCGTGGGTGGTGTACGGGTCCAGCGCCACGTCGGTCATCACTCCCAGTTCCGGGAAGCGCGACTTCAGCGCGCGGATCGCACGCTGCGCCAGGCCGTCCTCGGCCCACGCCGCCGACGCGTCCAGCGACTTCAGCGACGGGTCGATCACCGGGAACAGGTCGATCACTGGAATGCCCAGTTCCAGCGCTTCTTCGGCCACCTTCAGCAGCTCTTCGATCGACAGCCGCTCCACGCCCGGCATCGACGGCACTGCGGTGCGGCCCGCCCGTTCGTGCACGAACACCGGGTAGATCAGGTCGTCGGTGGTCAGCGTGTTCTCGCGCATCAGGCGGCGCGAGAACTCGTCGTGGCGCATGCGGCGCGGGCGGTAAAGCGGGTGGGACATGGCAGGCTCCGAGGAGTGGCTATTGCAACAGGTAGCCCTGCGGCAGCAGGGGTTCGGGCAACGGGCGTTCGCCGAGCGCGTCGAGCTGGTCGATCTCGATCGTGCGCACCAGCGCGTCCAGCGGCAGGTCGTTCGGCTCCAAGCCGAACGGGTCTTCCATTTCTTCGCCCAGCTGGTCCAGGCCGAAGAAGGCGTAGGCCAGCACCGCCGACAGTACCGGCGTGCCCCAGCCCAGCGAGCTGGCCAGGCCGAACGGCAGCAGCACGCAGAACATCCATGCGCAGCGATGCAGCAGCAGGGTGTAGGCGAACGGCAGCGGCGTGGTGAGGATGCGCTCGCAGCCGGCCTGGATCGACGACATCGCGTGCAGGCGCTCTTCCAGCTGGGTGTAGAGGATCGGGTCGAGTTCGCCGGCGCGCAGGGCCTGGGCCAGCTCGGCAGCGATCATCGACAGCAATGCGTCGGGCACGTTCTCGCGCTGGCCCAGCTGCTCGCGCTGCGGCTTGTCCAGCCACGGCAACGCCGCCAGGGCCACGATGCGCCCGCGCAGGCGCGCGGCCAGCGCATGGGCAAAAGCCGTAGTGAGGTAGGCGATGCGGCGGCGGCGACCGGCGTCATCGGCCAGCAGCAGGTTCACCTGGCGGGCCAGCGAACGCGATTCGTAGACCAGCTGCCCCCACAGCTTGCGGCCTTCCCACCAGCGGTCGTAGCAGGCGCTGTTGCGGAAACTGAGGAAGATCGACAGGACCAGGCCGAGCAGGGTGAACGGCGTGACGGAAACGCGCTCGATGCCGGTCGGCGGCGCCAGTTCCACCACCGCGGCCACCGCGATGGACAGGATCAGGATGGCCAGCACCTTCGGCGCGATCGCTTTTACGATCGAGCCGCGCAGGATGTACAGCAGTTGCCAGCCGTGGGGACGGGGTCGGATGATCATGGGGCAGCCGCGCCGGGCGCGGATTCACAGGCACGCGGGGGGCTCGCGCAGCCGTTCATTGTACGCCGCTGCCCGGCCCTCGGCCGTGTACCTGCGACGCCCTGTCGCACCCGGCGATGCGGCTCAGATCACGCCGCCACCCAGGCCCAGGCGCAGGATGCCGACCACCACCACGATGCCGTTCAGCACCAGCCCGGCCCAGGCCCGGCCGCGCTTGGTCGGGTGGGTGAACAGGATGCCCAGCGCGGCGATCACCGCGCCCACGGCGGCGAACGGGATCAGGAACCAGTTGCCCCAGCCCAGCAGCGGAATCAGCGCCAGGATCATCCACAACAGCGCCAGTACGCCCCACAACAGACTGATCACGCCCATTCCACTCTCCCGCAGTTGGTTCCTGTCTGTGCACCATAGTCGTTCCCGCCGTCGCCGCCTACTGCCGTTGGCGGGGCTGTCACCGGCACCGTGCTAGCGTGCCGCCGTGCCTGCTCTGGGCCGGGTGTTGGCGCCGATTCAGAGTGGCCCGCCGATGATCGCAACCAGTCCTACAGGGGTCGTGCCATGAACATCCGTTGGGCCGCGTTGGCGGCCATCCTGCTGGTCGCCGCCGGCTGTGCCAGCACCTCCAAGGTCATGCTGGGGCGCGCCCGCGCGCCGATCGATCCGGCACTGGTGCAGATCTATTCGACGCCGCCGGCCGGCTCCCAGGAAATCGCCCAGCTGGAATCGGCGTCTGCCGTGGGCTTCGGCACGCAGGGCCAGACCGATGCAGCGGTGGCGCGCCTGAAGCGCGAGGCCGCAGCGCTGGGCGCCAATGGCGTGGTGCTGATGGGCGTGGGCAGCAGCGGCTCACCGGTGGGCATGTCGGTGGGTGCCGGCACGTTCGGCTCGCATGTCGGCGGTGGCGTCGGCATCGGTATTCCGACCACGCAGAAGCGCGCCGCCGGCGTGGCGATCTGGGTGCCGAACCCGGAACCGCCGGCACGACTGCCGACGCAGGTGATCACCCCGCAGCGGTGACGCGGCAGCGTCACCGCAGGTAGTGCCGGCCGCTGGCCGGCAACCTCAGGAATCCTCTCGACGCCAGGGGAATGCCGGCCGCTGGCCGGCAACCTCAGGAATCCTCTCGACGCCAGGGGAATGCCGGCCGCTGGCCGGCAACCTCAGGAATCCTCCCGACGCCAGGGGAGTGCCGGCCGCTGGCCGGCAACCTCAGAAATCCTCTTGACGCCAGGGGAATGCCGGCCAGCGGCCGGCACTACCGGGGGTGTTCAGCGCTTGTACTTCGGCACGAACACCTTGTTCACCGCGTCGGCCAGCTGGTCCGGCGGCAGCAGGCCCTGGTCGAGCAGGAAGTTGTTGAACGCCAGGCGGTCGAACTTCGCACCCAGTGCCAGCTCAGTCTGCATGCGCAGTTCCAGGATACGGGTGTAGCCGTAGAAGTAGCTGCCGGCCTGGCCCGGCATGCGCACCATGTAGCGGTCCAGTTCCTGGGTGGCCATCGCCTTGGACAGGCCGACCTGCTCCATCAGCACGCGCTCGCCGTTGGCGCGGTCGGTCAGGCCGAGGTTGAGCATCGGGTCGAGCATCGCGCGTGCGGCGCGCAGCAGGCGGAACTGCAGGGCGATCATCTGCCCGTCCAGTGGCTCGTACGGCACCATCTCGGCCTCGGCATACAGCGCCCAGCCTTCCACGTTCACCGAATTGAACGCGAACATGGTGCGTGCCAGCGACACGCCGCGCTCGACCATCGCGGTGAACTGCAGCTCGTGGCCGGGGCGGCCTTCATGCGCACTCAGCGTCCACGCCGCCGCACCGAAGTTGAAGTCGTCGTACTGTGCGCCCGGGCCCGCGGCCGGGTTGCCCAGCGGCAGCACGAAGGTGCCCTGCTGCCCGGTGTTGTTGACCAGCGGCGCCGGCAGGAAATGCGGGGCCGGGCTGGCCGCGCTCTCGGCGGCCGAACCCAGGCGCATCTGCATGGCGCGCTTGGGCACGTCGACGATGGCATGCTCGCGGATCAGCGGATCGATCGCATCGATCACCTTGCGGTAGTGGCCTTCCAGATGGTCGTCGGCGATCTTGTCGGCCTTCAGCGCGCGGATCACCGCCACCGGGTCGCTCGGGTCGGCCACCTTCAGGCCCTTGTCCTTCACCACCAGCGGCGCCAGCTGCTGCATCGCCGAGCGGGTTTCCATGAACTCCAGCTGCGCGCGCTGCATCAGCAGCTTCGGGTCGATGTCGATGCCGACCTGCTTGAGCTGGTAGGCGTACAGCGGCGCCGGCAGCCGTGCGTCGGTGCGCGCCTTCGGCAGCACGGTCGAGCGCGTCCAGCTGGCGTAGTCCTTCATCTGCCCGGCCAGGGCCTTCATCGCTTCATCGGCGCCGGCGATCTGGTACTTCTTCAGCAGCGACTCGATGCCGCTGATGTAGGTCTCGACGTTGTCCAGCGACTGCTGCACTTCGATCTTCGTCGGCTGCAGCAGGCTGCTGTCCTTCAAGCGCTCTTCGTAGCGCTGGCGGGCCAGCGTGGTGAACGCGGTGCCGCCCGGCTGCAGGCCGGCGTAAGCCTTGAGGCGGTCGATCGCCTTGGCCCGGCGCTCGGCCGGCACCTGGTCGGACAGCAGCAGGTTGAGGCCGCTGAACACCGTCTGCGGCGCGTCACTCCACGGCAACAGGTACTTCTCGTTGAGCTCACTGCCTTCGATGTTCTGGTTGGCGGCGTGGATCATGATCTCCAGGTCCTGGCGGACGTTGGGATCCTGCTCGGTGGCCAGCTTCGCCTTCAGTTCGTCGCGGGCCTTGGCCATCGCGGCGCGGTAGCGCTTGCCGTTGTCCGCGCCGAGGTCGGCCACCTTGTCGTCGTAGCCGGGCACGCCGAAGAAGCCGGTTTCTTCCGGCTGGAACGGGCCCTGCGCATCGAGCAGGATCTGCGCCAGTGCGTTGCTGCGGGCGACCCAGGCCGGGCTGGCCGGTGTGGCGGCCTTGGCGGCGGGTGCCGCCAGCGCCGGCGGTGCGGACAGCAGCGGGGCGGCGGTCAGGGCCAGGGCAACGGCCAACGCGATCGGCTTCATGGTGCACTCCAGGACAGGGTTGCCCGCACCCTACGCGCTCAGCGCGGTGGCGACAATCGGCCGGAGGTCACAACGCTGCGGTCAGCGGGCATTCGCCGCGTTCGCGGCAGGCCTGCAGTTCGCATTCCTGCGCGGCCTCATCGTCATCCAGCGCAGTCAGGTCGAAGGTCCGCTTGTTCTCCCCCAGCACGTACATCACCGGGTAGTCCCACACGTCGTCGCTGCGGGTGCCCTTCACGAACAACCGGCCGTGTGCGCGGGGGCCTTCCAGGGCCACGGTCAGGCCGACATCGCGCTGGCCGTTGAGCGCGGTCTGCATGCTGCCCAGCGGCATCGATTCGGTACGCAGCGGCTCGCCGAAGGCTTCCACCAGTTCGATGCTGCAGCCGGCGCGACGCATCGCCTCGCGCATCGGTGGGCTCTCGCGTGCCGCCTCACTCCAGCGCAGCACGCTCCAGGCCACCGTGCCACCGGCCCCGGCCAGCACCAGCAGCACGGCCACGGGCATCGCCCAGCGCCAGTGGCGGGACCACCAGCCGGCGGGCTTCGGGCCGTGGGTGGGAATCGGCGGCGGCAGTGTCATCGGCGGGCTCCTTCCCGTCTGTGTTTCAAGGCTGCAGGCAGCGCCCCAGGAAGGCTTCGGCCACACGATAGCGATGCAGGGCATCGGCGCCGGACAGGCCATGCTTGGCACCCGGGTAGGTCATCAGCTCGAACGGCTGGCCGCGCTTCTGCAGCGCGCTCATCAAGCTGGTCGAATTGGTGAACAGCACGTTGTCGTCCGCCATGCCGTGGATCAGCAGCAACGGCGAGCGCAGCCCATCGATGTGGGTCAGCACGCGCGCTTCACGGTAACCGGCGTCGTTGCGCGCCGGCAGGTCCATGTAGCGCTCAGTGTAATGGCTGTCGTACAGGCCCCAGTCGGTGACCGGGGCGCCGGCCACGCCGCAGGCGTACTGGTTCGACGCCTTGGCCAGCAGCATCAGGGTCATGTAACCGCCGTTGGACCAGCCCTGCACGCCGATGCGCGCCGGGTCCACCCACGGCTGCTGCTTCAGCCAGGTCACGCCGCGCAGCTGGTCGGTCACTTCCACCGTGCCCTGCTTCCCGTACAGCGCACCACCGAAGTCGCGGCCGCGGCGCGGGGTGCCGCGGTTGTCCAGCGAGAACACGACGTAGCCCTGCTGGGCCAGGTACTGGTTGAACAGATGGTCGCCACGGCCGGGCCAGCTGTCGGTGACGGTCTGGCTGGCCGGGCCGCCATAGACATACACCGCCACCGGGTAGCGCCTGGACGGATCGAAGCCGGCCGGCTTGATCAGGCTGTAGTGCAGTGGCGTCTTGCCGTCGGCGGCGGTGAGCGTGCCGAACTCGACCGGGCGCTGCGCGTCGCGGTAGCGCGCATACGGGTGCTTGGGATCGGCCAGGTTGTTTTCCACCAGTGTGGCGATCTTCTCGCCGTTGGCGCGGAACAGCTCGATCTGCGGCGGCGTGGTGCTGTTGGACCAACTGTCCACATAGACGCTGGCGTTGCGGGCGAAGCTGGCGCTGTGCATGCCCGGCGCCTTCGACAGGCGCTGCGGCTCGCCGCCCTGCAGCGATACCGCGTAGATCTGGCTTTCGCGCGGGCTTTCGATGCCGGCGCGGAAGTAGGCCTTGCCGGCCGTCTCATCCACCGCCAGCAGCTCGTCCACCGGCCAGTTGCCGTGGGTCAGCGCGGTGGCCTTGCCGTTGCTGTCGATGCGGTACAGGTGCTGGAAGCCGGTGCGCTCGGACGACCACAGCACGCTGCCGTCTTCAAGGAAGCGCAGGCTGTTGTGCAGCGGTACCCAGGTCGGGCTGGTCTCGTGGGCGAGTACGCGCTGGCGGTTGGAGTCGAGTGCCACTTCCACCAGGTCCAGCTGCTTCTGGTCGCGTGACTGGCGCTGGAAGCTCAGGTGCTGCGCATCGCGCCAATCGACGCGGGCCAGGTAGATGTCCTGTTCCTTGCCCAGGTCGACCCAGCGCGGCTGCGCCTCGGCGGCCGGTGCGATCACGCCCAGCTGCACGCGCACGTTGGCGTCACCGGCGGCCGGGTAACGCTGTTCGATCACATCGGTGCGGTCGGCGTAGACCTCGTAGCGCTTCTGCACCGGCACCGGTGCCTCGTCGATGCGCGCGAACGCGATGGCCGAATCGTCCGGTGCCCACCAGTAACCGGTGTGGCGGTCCATCTCTTCATCGGCGACGAACTCGGCCACGCCGTTGCCGATGGTGGTGCTGCCGTCGCGGGTCAGCTGCAGCTGCTTTCCACTGGCCAGGTCGATCACCCACAGGTTGCGGCCGCGGATGAAGCTGACGAAGCCGCCCTTGGGCGACAGCTTGGCGTCGGTGGCGAAGCCCTCACCGTGGGTCAGCTGGCGCACGGCCGCCGCCCCCTGCTGCTTGAGGTCGTACAGGTACAGCTCGCCGCCCAACGGGAACAGCAGGCGCTGTGCGTCCGGCGACCACTGGTAATCGACGATGCCGGTCATCGCGGCGATGCGCTGGCGCTCGCGGCGCGCCTTTTCCTCATCGCTGAGGGTCTCGGTGCCGGGCAGCACCACCTTGGAATCAACCAGCAACCGGGTCTGGCCACTGCCGATGTCGTAGGTCCACAGGTCCAGCTGGTTGCGATCGCTGTCCTTGCCGCGCAGGAAACTGACCTGCGAACCGTCCGGCGCCACCTTGGGCTTCATCAGGGTCGGGCCGGACAGCGGCAGCGGGCCGGTGATGGCCTCCAGGGTCAGCTTCTCGGCGTGGGCGGCGGTACTGGTGGCGAGCATGAGGGCAAGCGAAGCGAACAGGTGGCGCATGGAGGATCCCGGCAAACGGCAGGTCCGCCCTGCGGCGGGCGCGGGGCGGTCGTTCCCCCATCCTAACCAAGCCCGTGCAGGAAGGCAGCATGACCTTCTGCCCATGCTGCGGTGCTGGGGTCAGGGCCCTTTGCGTTGCAAAGGGATCCGACCCCGCGGCGGGTCAGCGCTGGCCGAACAGGTGCTTGCGCTCTTCGTCGCTGAGCGGCTTGCCGGCGTTCGGGTTCACCTGCTGGCGCAGCGCATAGGCGCGCTGGGTGGCCGGGCGCGCGGCGATGGCCTCGTGCCAGCGCTTGAGGTTCGGGAACGCGGCGAAGTCCACCGGCAGCTTGTCGTAGGCGCCGATCCACGGGTAGCTGGCCATGTCGGCGATGGTGTACTCGTCGCCGGCCAGGAAGGCGTGCTGGGCCAGGCGCTTGTCCATCACCCCGTGCAGGCGGCGCACCTCGTTGTCGTAGCGCTCGATCGCGTAGGGAATCTTTTCTGGTGCGTACACGTTGAAGTGGCCCATCTGGCCACTCATCGGGCCCAGGCCGGCCATCTGCCAGAACAGCCATTCCAGGGTGGTCACGCGGCCGCGCGGGTCGCTGGGCAGGAAGCGGCCGGTCTTCTCGGCCAGGTACAGCAGGATCGCACCGGACTCGAACACGCTCTGCGGGGCACCGCCATCGGCCGGGGCGTGGTCGACGATGGCCGGCATCTTGTTGTTGGGCGAGATGGCCAGGAACTCTGGCTTGAACTGGTCACCCGAGCCGATGTTGACCGGGTGGATGCGGTACTCCAGGCCGGCTTCCTCCAACAGCAGGGTCACTTTGTGGCCGTTCGGGGTGGGCCAGTAATACAGGTCGATCATGGCGTCGGCTCGGGGTGCGGAAAGGAACCTGAAGTCTAGTGCGTGAGTTGGGTTGGCACCGTCATGGCGGGCCGGTAACCTCGCGGCTCCCCCGAAACGCACTGTCCTGCATGAGCCACAGTCCTCGTCCCCTGTCCCCGTTGTCCTCGCTGATCTTCGCCTCGCGCTGGCTGCAGCTGCCGCTGTACCTGGGCCTGATCCTTGCCCAGTGCGTCTACGTGTTCCTGTTCGGCAAGGAACTGTGGCACCTGCTGTCCCACTCGGTGTCGATGGGCGAACAGCAGATCATGCTGATCGTGCTGGGCCTGATCGACGTGGTGATGATCTCCAACCTGCTGGTGATGGTGATCGTCGGCGGCTACGAGACCTTCGTCTCGCGCCTGCGCCTGGAAGGCCACCCGGACCAGCCGGAATGGCTGAGCCACGTCAACGCCAGCGTGCTGAAGGTGAAGCTGGCGATGGCGATCATCGGCATCTCCTCGATCCACCTGCTGAAGACCTTCATCGCCAGCGGTGCGCTGGGCGGTATCCCGCTGTGCACGCCGGAGCAGATGAGCGTGGCCGCCGCCAACATCGGTGTCGCCCGCTGCTCGATGCTGACCCAGGAAGGCGTGCTGTGGCAGACCATCATCCACTGCGTGTTCATCCTGTCGGCGATCGGCATCGCCTGGACCGACAAGCTGATGTCCAACGGCCACAGCAAGTCGCACGACAAGGCACACGACCACTGAGGTCGCCGCCGGCCACGACATGATCGCCGCGGCCCCACCCGGCCACCACCCCTTGTGCGGGGCGGTGGCCGGGATGCTAGATTGCATCCTCGCCGTTGCCGGCGGTGGCGTCGGGAAACGCCACCCTGCCGCGCCTGGACCACGGGTCCCGGCCATGCATATCAATGATTTACGTCACGTCGTCTTCTAAAGGGGAGCAGGATGTCGCACGTCTCAACGATCACCGCCGCGCGCCGGTGGCTGCCGGTTGCCTTGGCACTGGCGCTGGCCGCCTGCTCGGGCAAGGAAGAATCCGCAGCACCGGCTCCGGCCGCCGCCCCCACCGCCGCTGCACCGGCCGCACCGGTGGTCGCCGCCAAGGTGCAGTCGATGGGCACCGAGCAGCTGCGTGAGTCGGCCAGCCAGGCCCTGCGCGAGAACCGCATGTACGCGCCGGCCGGCGACAACGCCATCGAGTACTACCTCGCCCTGCGCGACAAGACCCCGGACGACGCCTCGGTGAAGAGCGCGCTGACCGACCTGCTGCCGTACACCCTGATCGCCGCCGAGCAGCACCTGGGGCGCGAGGACTACACCGAAGCGCAGCGGCTGGTGGCGCTGATCGAGAAGGTGGATGCATCCGCGCCGGCCCTGCCGCGCCTGAAGGACGGCCTGGCCAAGGGCGTGCAGAACGCGGCCAAGCGCACCGAGGCCGAAGCCGAGAAGGCCAAGAAGGACGCCGAGGACCGCAGCAAGCAGCAGACCGAGCAGCAGCGCCTGGCCGAGCAGCGTGCCAAGGAAGCCGACGCGGCCAAGCAGATCGCTGCGCAGCAGGATGCCGCCCGCCGCGACAACGAGCGCCAGGAAGCCGAGCGCCAGGCCGCCGCGCGCCGCGAAGCCGAGCTGAAGCAGCAGCAGGCCGCCGCCCAGCAGGCCAGTGCCGCACGCCAGGCCGCGGCTCCAGCGGCCGCTGCGGCGCCGAACCTGCGCCCGGTCAGCACCCCGGCGCCGCGCTATCCGTCCGAGGCACTGCGTGCAGGCACCTCCGGCGAAGTGCTGGTGGAAATCACCGTCGGCACCGACGGCTCAGTGACCAACGCCCGCGTGCTGCGCGCAACACCTTCGCGCGTCTTCGATCGCGAAGCCATGAACGCGGTCAAGCGCTGGCGCTTCGAGCCGGTCAGCGCACCGGTCACCACCCGCCGTACCCTGGTATTCGCCCCGGGCGGCACCTGACCGCAAAAAGGGGACGGAGGGGATTAAGTCGTTTCCGCCCCCGCAATGAGGACACGGCCCGGCATGTCCGGGCCGTGTTCATTTCAGGAGAGGCTGTCGATCAGGCGTTGCAGTGCCGGATCGCGCGCGGCCAGCACCTGGAACAGGCCCAGCGCATGCAGGCCCGGCAGCAGCCCACGCAGATCTGCTTCGGCGGTGACGCGGGTGGCGTCATCGCTGGCGGGGTCCTGCCAGTCACGGACGCTGGCGAGGAAGGCGCCGACGCTGCCCTTGCGCACGGTGAGGCCGTTTACCTGCACCTCGTTCTGATGGTCGGGAAGAATGTCCTGCGGCTGCATGGTGATGCTTCTGTGGGATCGGGAGCCCAGTGTGACGCCCAGTCATCGGCAGTTCTGCCGTATAACTGCCATTGGATATGGCAGATCAGACATCACCTGTGCTGATTGACCCCGCTTTGGCGAACGCTGAAGGCGGTCCTCTCGTCATGGCCTCCCAGCTGCGGGTGCCGGGACGGCGCCGCACCGCGCGCCACCAGCACGTGCGCGGCCAGTTGCTGGGTGCCCACCACGGCCTGCTGCGGATCGAGGCCGGCGACCTGCACTGGCTGCTGCCGGCGGGGCATGTTGCCTGGATACCGCCCTTGCTGCCCCACGCCCTGATAGGGGCAGACGCATTCGATGGCTGGAGCCTGTACGTCCGCGCCGATACCGGCCTGGATCTGCCCCCGCTGCCCCGTATTTTCCAACCCGATGCGCTGTTGCAGGCGGCGGTGACGCGCGCACTGCGCTGGCCCCATCAGGCACTGGACGCTGCGCAGGCACGCCTGGCCGGCGTCATCGCCGATGAGATCCGTGCCAGCACTCCCTTGCCATTTGCCCTGCCACAGCCGCGGGATCGCCGGTTGCGGCGGATCGCGGCGGCGCTGGCGCGTTCGCCGGACGACCTGCGCAGCGTCGAAGCGTGGGCAGCCGCCAGCGGACTGTCCAGCCGCAGCCTCGCCCGCCGTTGGCAGGCCGCCACAGGCATGACCCTGGGCCAGTGGCGGCAGCGCCTGCGCGTGCTGCTGTCACTGCCACGCCTGCTGGCAGGCGAACCGGTGATCAGCGTCGCCCTGTCGATGGGCTACGACACGCCCAGTTCCTTCATCAACGTGTTCAAGCGCGAGATGGGGGTAACGCCCGCGCGGTACGCAAAAGGGGACGGAGGGGATTAAGTCGCTTCTGACTCCTCCGATACGCCTGCGCGGCATTACCTGATGCCCTACGCCACGGTGCCGATGCCAGGCTGAGGCCCCCTTCGACCTGGGAATCCCATGCCCCGACAAGCGCGCCTGATGCTGGCCGGCCAGGCCTATCACGTGATCCAGCGCGGTGTGAACAAGGGTGCGATCTTTGTCGACGACATCGACCGGCAACTGTTCCTGCATCTGCTGCACAGCGCTTTCCTCAAGCACCGCGTCGCACTGCATGCCTACGTACTGATGGACAACCACATCCACCTGCTGGCCACGCCATCCACGCAGCGTGGGCTGGCCGATGCAATGCGCATGCAGGGCAACAACTATGTGCAGGCTTTCAACCAGCGGCACGGCCGCACCGGTCCCCTGTGGCAGGGCCGCTTCCATTCCTCGATGATCGACAGCGACGCTTACCTGCTCAGCGTATACCGCTACATCGAACGCAATCCCGTTCGTGCCGGCATTGCGGTCAGTGCTGAAGATCATCCGTGGTCCAGCGTGCACGGCAACCTTCAACGACGCGATGACCCCATGCTGACCCCGCATCCCGCATTCAGAGCGTTGGCCGCGACCGCTCGCAACAGGACGGCGGTGTATGCGCGATTCCTGCGCGATGTGAATGCGTCCGCCGATCTGCCCGCAATCCGCAGTCATAGCGCCAAACAGCGTCCGTTGGGGGATGCTGCGTTCCTGCGGATGGTAGAGAAGACGCTCGGGCGCCCGGTGGCGATGCGAAGACAAGGCCGCCCGCGCAAGGAGGGGACGGGAGGGGCAGAAACGACTTAATCCCCTCCGTCCCCTTTTTGGGGTCAGCCGGAGATGGCCAGGCGCTCGTTGTGGTAGCGGCGCACGGCGGCGAACCACAGCACGGCGGCCAGGCCGAGGCTGGCACCGAGGTAGATCGCCCAGACCGTCGGGGTGATGGTCTCGTGGCGGATCACCTTCAGCAGCATCTGGTTCTGCGACAGGAACGGCACGGCGTACTGCCACATCTCGCTCTTCAGCGGGTAGGCCACCAGTGCATAGCCAGGCAGCATCGGCAGCAGCATCAGCCAGGTCATGTGGCTCTGCGCTTCCTTCATGCTCTTGGCCGCGGCCGACAGGAAGGTCAGCAGCGAGGTGCCGATCAGCAGCATCGGCAGCATTACCAGCAGCATCTGCAGCATCGAGCCGACGTTCATGTTGAACTGGCGGCCGATGTTGCCGGGTGCGATCTGCGCGCTCACCTTGAACGCGACCAGGGTCAGCAGCAGCGACACGAAACCGACCACGCAGGCGGCGGCGATCTTGCCGCTGACGATCGCGCTGCGCGAGCCCGGCGTGGCCAGCAGGGGTTCCAGCGACTGCCGCTCGCGCTCGCCGGCGGTGGCGTCCATCACCAGGTAGGCACCCCCGATGAACGAGGTCAGCGTCAGCAGTACCGGCAGCAGCATCGACAGGATCATGCCGCGCTTGGCCTCGGCACTGGCCAGGTCCTGGCGCGCCACGTCCAGCGGGCGTGCCACCTGTGCATCGATGCCGCGTGCCATCAGGCGCAAGGCACCGACCTGGCCGTTGTAGGTGGCCAGCGCCGCCTCCAGGCGTGCACTGGGTACCTCGGCCGCGCGACGCGTGCTGTCCTTGATCACCTCCACCAGCGCCGGCTTGCCCTCGGCCCAGTCCTTGCCGAAGTCCCCGCTGATGCGCAGCGCCACATCGATATCCTGGCTGCGGATGGCCTCGGCCAGGTCCTTCGGCGCCGGTGCGGCATTGAGGCCCTGTGCGGCGAGGAAGCGCACCAGGTTCGGCGCGTTCTCCGCGCCGATCGTCGGGATCTGCAACGGCTCCTCGATCTGGGTGCGCACCCGGCTCTCGGCCAGCTTGCCCATGCCCAGCAGCAGCACCGGGTACAGCAGCGGCCCGAACAGCAGGGTCAGCAGCAGCGTGCGGCGGTCACGCGACAGGTCGCGCAGTTCCTTGCGCATCACCGTCATCAGGGTCGACATCATGCTCATGCGTGCAGGCCCTCTTCGCTGCCGATCAGTTTCACGAACGCGTCCTCAAGATTGGCTTCACCGGCCTGCGCACGCAGATCATCGGCGCTGCCCGCGGCCATCACCGTGCCCTTGGCGATGATCACGATGTGGTCACACAACGCGCCCACCTCCTGCATGATGTGGCTGGACAGGATCACGCAGCGACCCTCTTCGCGCAGGCCCAGCAGGAAGCGGCGCAGCGCGCGCGTGGTCATCACGTCCAGGCCGTTGGTCGGTTCGTCGAGGATGACGTTGCGCGGATCGTGCACCAGCGCGCGGGCAATCGCGGTCTTGGTGCGCTGGCCCTGCGAGAAGCCGTCGGTCTGCCGGTCGAGGATGTCGCCCATGTCCAGCGCGTGCGACAGCACCTCGATGCGTTCGCGGATGCGCTCGGCCGACAGGCCATGCAGCTCGCCGAAGTAGGCGATGTTCTCGCGCGCGGTCAGGCGCTTGTAGACGCCGCGCGCATCGGGCAGTACGCCCAGGTGGCGACGTACCTCCACCGGATTGCCGGCGGCGTCGATGCCATCGACGCTGATGCTGCCCTGGTCAGGGGTCATCAGCGTGTAGAGCATGCGCATGGTGGTGGTCTTGCCAGCGCCATTGGGGCCGAGCAGGCCGGTGATCTGCCCATCGCCGGCGCGGAAGCCGACGTTGGCGACCGCCTGGATGCGGCCCGTGCGGGTATCGAAGGCCTTGTGCAGGTTGTCGGCGACGATCATGGTTCCCATCCGTTGAACGAGGTGAACGCCGGCACGTAGCTCAGCGTGTCCAGGCAGCCGGCATCCAGCGCCTTGGCATCGGTCTTGTCGATGAACTGGCCGAGCAGCCGCGGCATGCAGCCGGCGGTCAACGTGCCATGGCCCTGGCCACGGGCGACCAGCGCACGGCCATTGGGCAGGCCCTTGAGCACCTGTGCGGCGTAGCGCGGGGGGGTCACCGGGTCCAGCTCACCGGACAGCAGCAGTGCCGGCACGTCGCTGCGCAGCGGCACGGCATCGGTTGCCGGCGCCGGACGGTGCGGCCACACCGGGCAGGCGGCGAAGAAGGCGCTGGCCACTTCGTTGCCGAACAGCCGCTCGGGGTCCTCGGCCGGCGCGTGGTAGCGCGGCGCATCCTCGCTGCAGATCACCGACCACTGCATGCCGCGGTTGATCTGGAAATCCATGCTGCGGTTCGCGCCGCGCGCCAGCGATGCCAACGGGGCATAACGACCGTGCGCGGCTTCATCCAGCACCAGTGGCAGCAGCGAGGAATACTGCGGCACGTAGGAGAAGGCGAAGGCCAGGCCGACCACGCTGTCCGGCGTCAGGACATCCTGCCGCGGTGCGTTGGTACCCGGGTCGCGATACTCGACCGAGACTGGTGCACGGCGCAGGGTGTCGACCACGCTGCGCAGCTGCGCGCGGGTGTCGGTCGGGAAACGCTTGCTGCACGCGGCATCCTTGCGGCACTGCGCCGACTGCAGGGCGATCGCATCCTCGAAGGTGGTCGCGAAGTCGCCACCGACCACCAGCTCGTTCGGTACCACGCCATCGATGACGATGCTGCGGGTGTGCTGCGGATAGGCCCCGGCATAGCGCTGGGCCACGCGGGTACCGTAGGAGCCGCCAACCAGGTTCAGCTGGTCCACACCGAGCGCCGCACGCACCGCATCCAGATCGGCGATCGCCTCGGTGGTGGTGTAGAAGCGCGCATCGGCACGCCCCTGCAGCGATGCGGCGCAGCGCTGGGCGTAGTCGCGCAGCGATGCCTCGGAAGGCGCGGCATCCTCGTCCATCTGCAGCGGCTTGCCGTCCGCGCCCAGGCAGCTGAGCGGGTTGGAGCCGCCGGTGCCGCGCTGGTCGATCAGGAACACGTCGCGCTGCTTGCGCACCTGGCGCAGTGCGGTATCGACGATGACCGCCACCTCGCTGGCCGCCTGGCCGGGGCCGCCGGCCAGGAAGAACACCGGGTCGGGCTGGCTGGCGCCGCTGCTGCCCGATTCCAGCCAGGCGATGCGCAGGCCGATCCGGCGGCCATCGGGCTGGGCCCGGTTCTCCGGCACCTGCAGGGTGGCGCACTGCGCCTCCACGTTGGCGCTGGCGCCTTCGGTGGACAACGTGCAGGGCTGGAAGTCGATCGTGCCGAAGCGGCGGCTGGGTGCATCGCTGGCGCTTCCGGCGCCGGCCGGCGGCGGTTGGCTGCACCCGGCAAGCATCAGGCTGGCCAGCATCCCGGCCAGCGCGAGGTGGTGTCTTTGCATCGTGCTCGTTTCCCCTGGAGGACGTTCCTGTCGACCACGACGGGCTGCCGCGGAAGATGTGACCCAACTTACACGGGCAACGCGCCGACGGCGATGGGCAATGACGAATCCGCCGCCGACGGCGCGCAGACCTGGCAGTCCCGCGCTCGGCCTTGGCCCGTGCAGGGCGGCATCGGCGGCGGCCAGCAGCACCCCAAGGGCCAGTGTTCCGGCCCGACGGCGATGCGGGGTCTGAAAACGGCGAGCACGGCGACCGGCGCATGCGCACAATCCGCGGAAAACCCAAGGAGACGCCCATGCACGCGTGGTACCTCGGCGGCATCGACCACCGCCCTTTCCTGCACCTGTTCGAGATGAGCGACAGCGCGCTCGCCACGCTCGGCATCCAGCGTCGCTGGGCCGGCGCCAACGGCGGACATCCCTGCCGGATCAGCCTGAGCGACCCCGCGCCTGGCAGCGAGCTGCTCCTGCTGTCCCACGTCCACCTGCCGCTGCATTCGCCGTACCGCGCCGCCGGCCCGATCTTCGTGCAGCGCGGCGTGACCCGTTGCGTCCTGCCGCCGGGCGAGGTGCCCCCGTATGTGCAGCGCCGGATGATCTCGATGCGTGCCTATGACCACGCCGCGCTGATGTGCGGTGCCCAGGTCTGCGCGGGCACCGAGGTGGCCGACCACCTGGATGCACTGTTTGCCGACCCGTCGGTGGCGTTCGTGCAGCTGCACAACGCGGCGCATGGCTGTTTCTCGTGCCAGGCAGATCGGGTGGGTACCGGGACTGCGTCGCGTGATCTCCATGACGTGATCGATGCCACGCCGGTCACGTGACGTCCAGCGCATCCGTTCAGCCCTGCGTGAAGCCTGCGGGAAGGGCTTCACATGCGCAGTCACGGATCGGCACTGCGATGGTTCCGTCCCCTGCAGTGCGACTCGATACTCGCCGTGGTGCCGCCGAAAGTCCGCCGCGCAGCGCAGCTCCTGCGGTCACCGTTCCCTTTCGACGACCACAAGGATGCGCCATGTCATTCCGATCCACACCGCTGTTGCTGGCCACCTCGTTCGCCGCTGCGGGCCTGTGCCTGGCCGGCAGCGCGTTCGCCCACGGCACGATGACCACGCCGGTCAGCCGCGTCTATGCCTGCTTCCAGGGCAATCCCGAGAACCCGACCAACCCGGCCTGTGCCGCGGCCAAGGCCATCGGCGGTTCACAGGCGTTCTACGACTGGAACGGCATCAACCAGGCCAACGCCAACGGCAACCATCAGGCCGTGGTGCCCGACGGGAAGCTGTGCAGCGGCAACAACCCGACCTTCCGCGGCCTGGACGTGAACCGCAGTGACTGGCAGACCACGCCGATCCAGGCCGATGCCAATGGCAAGTTCACTTTCGTGTTCAAGGCGACCGCACCACACGCCACGCGCGACTGGCGCTTCTTCGTCACCCGCGAAGGCTGGCAGCCGGGAAGCCCGCTGCGCTGGGCCGACCTGCAGGAGTTCTGCACGCTGGGCAATACGCCGCTGTCGGCCGACGGCACCTACAAGCTTCAGTGCACGTTGCCGCAGCGCGCCGGCCAGCATGTGATCTACAACACCTGGCAGCGCTCGGATTCGACCGAGGCGTTCTATACCTGCATGGACGTGCGCTTCCAGGGCGGCGGAGGGACGGCACCGGCACCGCAATGGCAGGACGCCGGCCCGGTCACCGCACGCAGTGAGCTGCCGGTTGGCACGACGCTGGCGCTGCGCGTGTTCAACGCCAACGGCAATGACGTCGAACGTGTGGAGGCCACCCTGGCCAGCGGCCAGACCGCACCCGCGCAGTGGCCGTTGGTGCTCGCCCGCAAGGTCAATGCCAGTGCCCAGCACGCGCGCGTGGGCGTGCTTGCCAATGGCGCGATCACGCCGACCGCCTCAGCCACCGACAACCGCGTGTACCTGAAGGACGGCAACCGCTTCCAGCTCGATACCCAGGTTCCCGACCCGGGTACACCGTCACCGGGCGGTGATTTCGACCACGTGTACCCGGCGGGCATCGGCAGCTATGTGCCGGGCCAGACCGTGGTGAAGGGCAGCGACGGCAAGCTGTACGCCTGCCGCCCGTTCCCGGAAGGTGCATGGTGCAACGTCAACGCCGAGGCGTACCGGCCGGGTGTGGGTGCGGCCTGGCGCGATGCGTGGATTGCATACTGAGACCGGGTACAGGGAATGGTGGCAGAGCGCCGTTCCCTGCATAGCGTGAGACGCGCCAGCGCGTGAGTGGGAAGCCGTTCCCATATGCAACCACGCGATGCTTTTTTCAACGTAATCCGATGGATGCGGGCGGGCGGGATGTCGAGACTTCGCGGGGTTTCACCACCCACAGGAGATCTCCATGCATCTGTCACACCGGACCGTCATCGCGCTGTCTGTGATCGCAGGCATTGCCACCTCTGGCAGCGCGTTCGCCCACGGCACCCTGTCCAAACCCGCCAGCCGTGTCTATGCCTGTTACCAGGGCAATCCCGAAAATCCGACCAACCCCGCCTGCGCTGCCGCCGAGGCCATCGGTGGTGCGCAACCGTTCTATGACTGGGCCGGGATCAACCAGGCCGAGGCCCATGGCAACCACCAGGCCGTCGTGCCCGATGGCCAGTTGTGCAGCGGCGGCAACAGCAAGTACCGCGGCCTGGATCTGAACCGCAGTGACTGGCAGACCTCGCCGATCCGAGCCGACGCCCGTGGCCGCTACACGTTCGAGTTCAAGGCGCCGGCCCCGCATGCCACCCGCGAGTGGAAGTTCTATGTCACCCGCGATGGCTGGCAACCAGGCAGCCCGCTGCGCTGGGCCGACCTGCAGGAATTCTGCACGCTGGGCAACGTGCCGGTCTCCGGTGACGTCTACAAGCTGGACTGCCCGCTACCCAAGCGCAGCGGCCAGCACATCATCTACAACACCTGGCAGCGCTCGGATTCGGGCGAGGCGTTCTATACCTGCGCAGACGTGCGCTTCGAGGGGGGCGGTGGTGTGACCCCGCCGCCGCAGTGGCAGGACGCGGGTCCGGTCACTGCCCGTGGTGCGCTGGACGTGGGCACCATCCTGACCCTGCGGGTCTTCAACGCCCAGGGCAACGATCTGGAAAGCCCGCAGATCACCCTTGCCGCCGGCCAGACCGCTGCGAACCAGTGGCCGCTGGCACTGGCCCACAAGGTCAATGGCACTGCGCAGCAGGCGCGCGTGGGGGTGATGAAGAACGGCGTGATCACGCCCGTCGCCTCGGCTACCGGGAACCTCGTCTATCTGAAGCCAGGCCACCTGTTCCAGCTCGATACCCGCGTGCCGGATCCGGTCGATCCGATCGATCCGCCGCCGGCTGACGACTACGACTTCGTATACCCCGCGGGTATCGGCAGCTACACGCCGGGCCAGACCGTGGTGAAGGGCACCGACGGCAAGCTGTATGCCTGCCGCCCGTTCCCGGAAGGCGCCTGGTGCAACATCAATGCAGAGGCCTACCGCCCGGGTACCGGCTCTGCCTGGCGTGATGCCTGGATCGAGTACTGAAGGCAGGGCACCGGGGGCGGCGTGGGGTCGCCTCCGGTTTCCAGGGTTGCCGGCCAGCGGCCGGCACTACCGGGGTTCGTGCGGTTGCCGGCCAGCGGCCGGTACTACCGGGGTTCGTGGGGTTGCCGGCCAGCGGCCGGCACTACCGGGGTTCGTGCGGTTGCCGGCCAGCGGCCGGCACTACCGGGGTTCGTGGGGTTGCCGGCCAGCGGCCGGCACCAGCCGGACCTATTTGCTGCTGACGTACTTCTCGCGGCGGATCTGCGGGTTGCCCAGGCCGGCGGCCTTCAGCAGCTCGGCGCAGGCATCCACCATGTCCGGGTTGCCGCACAGGTAGGCGATGTCCGTGGCCGGGTCCGGCGTGAAACCGGCCAGCGCCTGCTGCACGTAACCGTGCTGCACGTCCGGATGCGGATCGGCGGGCAGTTCGCGCGACAGGCACGGAACATAGCGGAAGTTCGGGTGTTTTTCGGCGAAGCTGTAGAAGTCCTCGCTGTACAGCAGCTCGCCCGGGCTGCGCGCGCCCTGCAGCAGCACGATCTGCGCACCACGTTCGGCCATGGCCTTTTCCAGCAGCGGCAGCATCGAGCGGTACGGGGTAACGCCGGTACCGGTGGCGATCAGCAGGTAGCGGGCATTGTGGTCACCGGGATTCAGGCAGAAGCGGCCGTAGGGGCCGGACGCACTGATCTGGCCGCCGTGCTCCAGCGCCTCGAACAGCGCGGTGGCGGCGCCACCGGGCACGAAGCTGACCGCGATATCCACCGCCTCGCCCGGGCCCAGTGCGTGGTCGTGAATGGTCGCCAGCGAGTAGCTGCGCTTGGTTTCGGTGCCATCGGCGTAGCTGAAATGGACCTGGATGAACTGGCCGGGCTGGAAATCCAGCGGCTGCCCATCGTCACGCACGAACTGGTAGTGGCCGACGGTCGGGGCCAGCATGCGGCGGCCGACCAGCTTGAGGGGGAATTGAACAGGCACGACTTTTCGGGACAGTGTGTAGCCGGGGCAAGCCCTCGGGGTCTTCTATAATAGCCCCTCCCCGCCCCTCTCCAGCGCCAGCCCATGGGCGCGAAGGCTTCGAGCTTGGCATCCCAGAACGATACGGCGCCCGCCCTGCGCGTGCGCGACCTGCGCAAGACCTACGACAACGGCACCCAGGCCCTGAAGGGGGTTTCCCTGGAAGTGGCCCCGGGCGACTTCTTCGCCCTGCTGGGCCCCAACGGTGCCGGCAAGTCGACCCTGATCGGCATCATCAGCTCCCTGGTCAACCTCAGCGAGGGCCAGGTGGAGGTGTTCGGCAGCGACTTGGTGCGCAACCGCAGCGCCACCATGCGCCTGATCGGGCTGGTGCCGCAGGAAATCAACTTCAACCTGTTCGAAAAGCCCTTCGACATCCTGGTGAACTACGCCGGCTTCTACGGCGTGCCGCGCGAGGAAGCGGAGCAGCGCGCCGAAGAGGAACTGAAGCGGGCCCACCTGTGGGAAAAGGCGCAGGTGATGAGCCGCACGCTGTCCGGCGGCATGAAGCGCCGGCTGATGATCGCCCGCGCAATGATGACCCGCCCACGCCTGCTGATCCTGGATGAGCCGACCGCCGGCGTGGACATCGAGATCCGCCGCGACATGTGGCGCGTGCTGAAGGAGATCAACGCTGCCGGCACCACGATCATCCTCACCACGCACTATCTGGAAGAAGCCGAGTACCTGTGCCGCCACCTGGCGATCATCAACCATGGCCAGATCGTCGAGCAGGGGCCGATGCGCACCCTGCTGGCCAAGCTGGACGTGGAGGGCTTCCTGCTGGACATCGACGGTGACCTGCCGGCGCAGCTGCCGGTGATCGAGGGCGCGACCCTGACCGCGCCGGACCCGCACACGCTGGACATCGACATGCCGCGCGCAATGGACCTCAACCGCGTGTTCGCCACGCTCAACGAGGCCGGTATCCGCGTGCGTTCGATGCGTACCAAGAGCAACCGCCTGGAGGAGCTGTTCGTGCGCCTCACCGGCAACCTGGAGAAGCCTGCATGAGCACCACCGAGCTGACCGACGGCCAGCGCAACCGCATCGCACTGATGACCATCGTGCGCCGCGAAGTCGCCCGCATCATGCGCATCTGGGGCCAGACCCTGGTGCCGCCGGCGATCACCATGACCCTGTACTTCCTGATCTTCGGCAATCTGATCGGGTCGCGCGTGGGTGACATGGGCGGCTACACGTACATGCAGTTCATCGTGCCGGGCCTGGTGATGATGAGCGTGATCCAGAACAGCTACGGCAACATCAGTTCCTCGTTCTTCGGTGCCAAGTTCGGCCGCCACGTGGAAGAGCTGCTGGTCAGCCCGATGCCGAACTGGGTGATCCTGTGGGGCTACGTGGCCGGCGCCGTGCTGCGCGGCCTGATGGTGGGCGTGATCGTGCTGATCATCGCGATGTTCTTCACCCCGGTGCGCATTCCGCACCCGCTGGTGATGCTGACCACGGTGATCCTGGGCGCGACGATCTTCTCGCTGGCCGGTTTCATCAATGCGGTGTATGCGAAGAAGTTCGACGACGTGGCGATCGTGCCGACCTTCATCCTGACCCCGCTGACCTACCTGGGTGGCGTGTTCTATTCGGTGAAGCTGCTGCCGGGCTGGGCCGAAGCGGCCACGCACGCGAACCCGATCTTCTACATGGTCAATGCTTTCCGCTATGGCCTGCTGGGCAGCAGCGATGTGCCGCTGCCGGTGGCCTATGGGTTGATGATCGGCTTCGTGGTGGCGCTGACGGCGCTGGCGCTGTGGCTGCTGCGCCGTGGCGTGGGCATGCGCAGCTAAGGGTGGCCTGCAGGGCCTGCGGCCCTGCACCCGCCGAATCAACGTCAACTTCAACGGCAACGGCAACGGCAAAAGCTGACTATCCGGGGGATGGCGGGGTGGGTCCGATTGCGGGGGACGCCCTAAAACCAACCCAGGGGGCGTGGCCGCGGCATCCAAGCCCCCGCCCCCCCCCCCGCCCCCCCCCCCCCC
>NZ_JCACKF010000039.1:0-36601 GCF_059505245.1 Stenotrophomonas sp. | reverse complement strand
CTGGTAGATGCCAACCTTGGTTGGCGTTGCCGGCCAGCGGCCGGCACGACCGGGCGGGGCGGCTGACCGACCTGCACCTGCGTGGCCAGGCTCTGGTAGATGCCAACCTTGGTTGGCATTGCCGGCCAGCGGCCGGCACAACCGGGCGGGGCGGCTGACCGGCCGGTGAAGCCGTCCGTCGGAAAGGTGGCAGCGGACCCCGGAAACCCGGATAATGCACAAAAGCCGGACGGGCCTCCCCGTTCGGCTTTTTCCGTGTCTGGGCCCTCCATCGCCGGCCGCTCCCCGTTTGGAGCCGCCCTCCAGGTGCTGGCCAGCCCCGCCACGGTTTACCCGTCCGCGGCCCCGATGGCCGCAACAAACCGAGGAGCCCGTCATGGGTCAGTCTGTCGTAGTGTTGGGTGCCCAGTGGGGCGATGAAGGCAAGGGCAAGATCGTCGATCTGCTCACTGAGGAAATCGGCGCCGTCGTGCGCTTCCAGGGCGGCCACAATGCCGGCCACACCCTGGTCATCAACGGTAAGAAGACCGTCCTGCACCTGATCCCGTCGGGCATCCTGCGTGACGATGCGCTGTGCCTGATCGGCAACGGCGTGGTGATCTCGCCGGCCGCGCTGCAGAAGGAAATCGCCGAGCTGGAAGCCTCCGGCGTGGAAGTGCGTTCGCGCCTGAAGATCTCCCCGGCCGCGCCGCTGATCATGCCGTACCACATCGCCCTGGACCAGGCGCGCGAGCGCGCAGCCGGTGGCAAGGCGATCGGCACCACCGGCCGCGGCATCGGCCCGGCCTACGAAGACAAGGTGGCGCGTCGCGGCATCCGCATCGCCGACCTGCATTACCCGAAGCAGCTGGAAGAACTGCTGCGCACCGCGCTGGATTACCACAACTTCGTGCTGACCAAGTATCTGAACACCGATGCGGTCGACTTCCAGAAGACCTTCGACGAAGCGCTGGCCTTCGGCGAATACGTGCAGCCGATGAAGTCCGACGTGGCCGGCATCCTGCACGACCTGCGCAAGCAGGGTAAGCGCGTGCTGTTCGAAGGTGCGCAGGGCGCGCTGCTGGACATCGACCACGGCACCTACCCGTACGTCACCAGCTCCAACACCACCGTCGGTGGTGCGCTGGCCGGTTCCGGCGTCGGCGCTGATTCGATCGACTACGTGCTGGGCATCGCCAAGGCCTACGCCACCCGCGTCGGCGGTGGCCCGTTCCCGACCGAGCTGGACGACGAAGTCGGCCAGGGCATTCGTGACCGCGGCGCCGAGTACGGTGCGTCGACCGGCCGCCCGCGTCGTTGTGGCTGGATGGACATCGTCGCGCTGAAGCGCGCCGTGGCCATCAACGGCATCAGCGGCCTGTGCATCACCAAGCTGGACGTGCTCGATGGCATGGAAAAGCTGAAGGTCTGCATCGCCTACGAATACAACGGCAAGCGCACCGAGTACGCGCCGCTGGACGCGCAGGGCTGGGAAGAATGCACCCCGGTGTATCTGGAGTTCCCGGGCTGGAGCGAGAACACCCACGGCATCACCCAGTGGGACGACCTGCCGCCGGCCGCACGCGCCTACCTGCGTTCGCTGGAAGAGCTGGCCGGCTGCCCGATCAGCATCGTCTCCACCGGCCCGGACCGCGACCACACCATGGTCCTGCAGGATCCGTTCGCCTGAGGTGGCGCCGGGCCATGCCCGGCGTTGGTGACAGGAAAAGCCCCGCGCACGCGGGGCTTTTTCGTTACTGTGTGGCCAGGCCAGCGGGGAAGCGACGCGATGACCAGGATGTCAGCGTGAAAGGCGGGACGGTAGTGCGGGTCACCCTGTGGGTGTCGTGGAGCCTGTGGTGCATGGCCTGCCTGGTTCTGGCGCTTGGCGCCATCGCCAACTGCCTGGCCTCGCGTACCCAGACCCTGCCTCTGCTGCTGAGCCCGGGTGCGACGGCCGAGGTGACGGTCTACCGCCTCATCGATGACCAGCTTCGGCTGCGCCTGCGCTATGCCGCGGACGGTACAGAGGCTGACCCTGAAGTGCTGCTGCGCATCGAGACTCCCACCGAACATGGAGACTTCCGCGCACGGGAGCGTTCGGGAGTGGCCGGGCAGGGCATCGACCGCGCGCTGGTATCGGTTGAGTCCAGCGGCCTCATGGCCTCCTACTTTGGTTACGGTCGCGGCGACGCATTGCCACGCGGCCGCTCATGGCTGCGGGTAACCGTGCTGGAGGTGGATCCGGCGCTGGCGGGACGCACTGCAGACATCGAGCTGCAGCCGCCGCTGGGTCTGCTGAAGCTGACCGACCTGGACTACCTCTGGCTGTGGCCGTTCTTTTTCTGGAAGATGGCGGCGCTGTTCCTGCTGATTCCGGGGGCTGCGTTGACTGTCTTCACTTTGGCGTTGCGGCGCCAGCAGCGCCGGGCATCGGTGCCGCCGACTTCAGCAAGGGATAGGGATTGATCGACTCTCCCTTCCACCACTGCTTCTCCGGCCCCAACACATGCACTTCGAAGTGCAGGTGCGGGGCCTCGGCGCTGGCATTGCCGGTGCTGCCGACGTAGCCGATCACATCCCCGCGCTTGATCGCCTGTTTCTCGGCCAGGCCATCGGCATAGCGCTGCAGGTGCGCGTAGTAGTAGCACCAGCGTCCGCTGGGCTCGAACTGGTAGATCGTCAGCCCGCCGCGTTCGCTGTCGAACAGTTTTTCCACCGTGCCATCAGCCACCGCGAGTACCGGCGTACCGGCATCGGCCAGGATGTCGATGGCATCGTGTACGCGGCCTTCGCTGCGTGCATCGGTGAAGGTATCGCGCAGCTGCGAGGCCAGGATGCCCTGCACCGGCAGCAGCAGGCCGGACGGTGCATCCGCAGCCTGCGCGGCCGGCGGCGCGGTGGTGGCGGGTGGGGCCGTTGCGCGTGGCGCTGGTTCGACCACCGGCGCGGCGGACACCGCCGATGGCGCTGCCGGCAGCGAGGCGGCTACCGGCTCACTCCCATCGCGACGCAGCCACCAACCTGCCCCCAGTCCCAGCAGTACGCCCAATACGATCAGCTGCGAAAGACGCATGGGCTTACTCCTGCATCACCACGGGCACCGAAGTATCCACTGCGTCGGCCACACGCACCGCATCCCAGTTGGTCATGCGTACGCAGCCATGCGATTCGGTCTTGCCCACGTGGCTGGGTTCGGGTGTGCCATGCAGGCCGTAGTGCGGCTTGGACAGGTCGATCCAGACCCGGCCGACCGGATTGTTCGGGCCCGGTGGCAGCGTCGCCTTCTTTTCGCCCTTGCGCGCATCCCAGAACAACTTCGGGTTGTAGTGGAACGGCGGGTCGCGATACACGCCCAGGATCTTCCATTCGCCGATCGGCAACGGGTCGTGCTGGCTGCCCGACGACACCGGCACCTGCGCGATCAGCTTGCCCTGCGCATCCAGCAACTGCAGGGTGGAGTCGGATTTGTCGACCACGATCTTCGCCGCCTTCGGCAATGCCGCTGGTGCGATGTTGGGCACTTGGATGCGGCTGCCAGCCTTGGTCAGATCCACGCCGGGATTGAGCACCTTCAGCAACTCCGGCGAGGCGTGGAAGCGCTCGCCCAGGGCTTCTTCCACACTGCTGAAACCCAGCGATTTCAGCTTGGCCTGTGCGGCAGGTCCTTTCGGTATGGGCTGGAACGGGCCGGCAACATCCTCGGCAGTCAGCGTGTAGCTGGCCAGCGGCGTGATCGTATCGGCCTGTAGAGCCTTCCAGGTGGCGTCGTCCAGCTCACCCGTTACGGTCAGCCCATGCGCGGCCTGGAAGCCCGCCACCGCGCGTCGCTGGTTGCTGCCCACTTCGCCATCGATCTGGCCAGGCGAGAAATTCGCGCGATCCAGCAGCACTTGGGCATGCAGTGCGGAGCGCACTGCGGTGTCCGGGCCGGCCTTCTCGGCAATGGGGGCGGGCAGGTTGGGCGGCGGCACCTGCGCGAAGGCCGGCGACGCCAGCAGCGAGAGTGCGAGCAGGGTGGATCGGGACACAGATGAGGGCATTGGGATCTCCAGCAGGTACGCCGCCACCTTGCCCGCAGACAGCGCCGAGCCGCCGTGAAAGGGATCTGATGCCCGCATGAGCAGGCATGTCATTGCGGCTGATTGCCAGCGGCAGGTGCCGCTGGGACGGGGACTCACCAAGGTGAACCGTGGCCGAAGCCACCGATGGAGGGCGATCAAGATTGCCTGCCGTGCCGCCGATAAGGCCACATCCCCCCGTATTGGATACCCCCATGAACTACTTGAGGAACGTCAGGGTTGCCTGGCGTCTTGGGCTGGGCTTTGGCCTGTTGCTGCTGCTGGTCGCCGCCGTGGTGGCCACCGGCGCCACTGCCAGTGTCGTGCAGAAGCGCGCGATGCAGCAGGTGGTCGACGTCAGCGTGGCCAAGGTGCGCCTGCTGTCGCAGATGCTCGATGCCAACAACCAGATGATGGTCGTGCGCCGCGAAATGCTGATCCGTCAGGGCGAAGACCGCGGCAGCGACGAGAAGCGCATCGCCGACCTGGTCAAGCGCTATGAGGCCAGCTGGACCGCCTACCAGGCGCTGCCCAGCGATGCCCAGGGCAAGACCATCGCGGAAACCATCGCGGCCAAGCGTGCCGTTGCGCGCCCGCTCAACAAGCAGACCAGCGAACTGATGGAGCAGGGCGATTATCCCGGCGCCGTGGCGCTGACCCTGGGCGCGGTGCAGGAAGCGGCCAACGGCTGGAACAAGGCGCTGTCCGATGGCGTGGACTTCGAGGAGAAGGAAAGCCGTGAAGCTGCCGCCGAAGCGATCCGCCTGGGCGAACGCAGCCTGCTGCAGCTGCTGGTGCTGGGCGGCGTCGCGCTGCTTGCCGGCATCGGCGCCTCGGTGATGATCGGCCGCAGCCTGACCGGCCCGCTGGCGCGCGCGGTGAACCTGGCCGAGCGGCTGTCCAAGGGCCAGCTGGACCAGGAGTTCCGCCTCGGTGGCCGGGATGAGCTGACCCAGCTGGGCGAGGCCATGGCCAGCGTGCGGCAGAGCGTGCAGGCGGCGATCGGCGCGCAGCTGCAGATGGCTGAGCAGCACGAAGCGGGTGCGATCCGCTATCGCATGGACGACAGTGCCTTCCCCGGTGATTTCGGCCGCATGGTGCAGGCCACCAACAGCCTGGTCGAATCGCACGTGCAGGTGGAGCTGCTGATGGCCGAAGTGATGCAGCGTTACGCGATCGGCGACCTCAGCCGTGACCTGCCGGACTACCCGGGCGAGAAGGGCACGCTGACCCGCACTCTGGCCGCGGTAAAGCAGAGCCTGATGGCGATCAACGCGCAGATCGATGAACTGGCCCGTGCGGCTCGCGCCGGCGACTTCAGCATGCGTGGCGATGCTGCTGCGTTCCAGTACCAGTTCAAGGCAATGGTCGAACACCTCAACGGCATGATGGCCAGTTCGCAGGCCAGCATTGCCGATGTTTCCGACGTGCTGCGCGCGATCTCGCACGGTGACCTGACCGCACGCATGGACGGTGAGTACGACGGCGTGTTCGCGCGCATGCGCGACGACGCCAACACCACCACCGCACAGCTGACCGGCATTGTGCGGGGCATCCAGGTGGCTGCCGACAGCATCAACAACGCGGCACAGGAACTGGCCGCCGGCAACAACGACCTGTCGCGCCGCACCGAGCAGCAGGCGGCCAACCTGGAGGAAGCTGCCGCGTCGATGGAGGAGCTGACCTCCACCGTGCGCCAGAACGCCGAGCTGGCGCGTCAGGCCGACAGCGAAGCGCATGCCGCCGGTGCCGCCGTACGCGAGACCGAGCAGGCGATGGCGCAGATGGCCTCGGTGATGGGTGAGATCGATCAGTCCTCGGCACGCATCTCGGAAATCTCCACCGTTATCGACGGCATCGCGTTCCAGACCAACATCCTGGCGCTGAACGCTGCGGTGGAAGCCGCGCGCGCGGGCGAGCAGGGCCGTGGTTTTGCCGTGGTCGCCAGCGAAGTACGCACGCTCGCGCAGCGCGCCGGCGTCGCGGCCAAGGAGATCAAGGAGCTGATCGAAGACGCCGCTGCCAAGGTGAAGAGTGGCCTGGCGGTGACCGTTGAATCGGAAGCAGCGATCGCGCGCGTGGCCCAGGCCAGCTCGCGCACCACCCAGCTGATGAGCGACATCGCAGCGGCCAGCAAGGAACAGGCGGCCGGTATCGAGCAGGTCAACCAGGTGGTGGTGCAGATGGACCAGGTGACGCAGCAGAACGCGGCCCTGGTGGAAGAAGCCACTGCGGCGAGCCGCGCGCTGGAGGAGCAGGCACATGCGTTGACCACGTCGGTGGCGGTGTTCAAGGTGGAAGGCGCGACGGTCTCTGCTGTGCCCCGTCGCGCGGCCTGAGCGGGCTGCCAGTGCAGTAACAGGAATGCGGCCGCCTTGGGCGGCCGTATTTGCATCGCCCGCTCAGGCAGCAGGGAGGATCGCCCTCATTGCTCCAGGACGCTGCCGAGCATGGCCCCAAGCACGTACAGCACGCCAAGCGTGGGAGGAATCACCAGAAGGTAGACGGTGATCCAGGTCATTCCGGAAAGCCAGCGTCCCACGCCGATGACGTTGAGTGCCGCGGTCTGCAGCATCACCGGCAGTTGCATGAGGATGTAGGCGCTCTTGGGGTCGCTGTTGGACCGGGCATCGAGCACCAGCCAGGTGGTCAGCGCGAGATAGAGCGCGCATAGGGCAATGCCGGTCCAGCTGAGCCAGCGTGGCTTGCGCATGCCGCCTTCCTCGTCTGTCCGGGGCCATCAGGGTAGCGCCGCGAGCAGCGGCGTGCACTTCCCTGGGGCGAGCCGATAAGCGAAGCTGCGCGGCAGCGAGTCGTGCGAAGGGACCTGAGAGGTGAGCAATGTGATGAACGCCGTGATGCTCCCGATCGTGATGCTGCCCGGGCTGGATGGCAGCGGCCTGCTGTCGACATGCTTCGTGGAAGCGATGCAGGACCAGGGGGTTACCGTGCAGGTGCTGCCGCTGCCCATGCACGGGCCACAGGACTACGTTACATTGGCGTCGATCCTGCGCCCGCAGCTTCCCATCTCTCCCTTTGTGCTGCTGGCTGAATCGTTTGCCGGGCCGCTGGCTATCGAACTGGCGGTGGCTTCACCGCCGGGATTGCGCGGATTGATACTGAGTACGACCTTCGCGCGGCGACCGGTGCCGCTGCCAGCGGCGAGCGCACGCTTGCTTGCCCCTGCATGGCCACCGCCGCCGCTGGCGTTGCTGGCCCGGCTTCTGCTGGGGCATTGGCGGACACGCATGAACCTTCGCGAGCTGCGACATGCGATCGCTGCGGTACCGACCGCGATCCTGCGGCAGCGCGCTGCGGCGACACTGCAGATCGATGTCCGCGCGCAGTTGCCGAAGCTCACGCTGCCGACGTTATGCCTGCATGCACGACAGGACCACCTGTTGTGGCCGCCCAGCGTGGCCGAGCTGCAGGTCTTGTTGCCCGATGCCCGGCACGTATCGCTGGAAGGGCCGCATCTACTGCTGCAGGCCCGTGCCGAGGCAGCCGCAGCCGAAGTTGCCGCATGGATGAGGGCGTTCCCCTCCTGATCGAAGACTCAGCCGCGTGCGCGCGTGCGCGCGGCTTTCTTCGCCGCCGCCTTGCGCACGGTCTTCTTCGCGGCCCGCGTCTTGGCTGCCTTCTTCGCGGCGGCGCTCCGCGCGGCGGCCGTACCCGCCTTCTTTACCGCTGCCTTCTTCGCCGTCTTCTTTGCGGCCTTCTTTGTCGCGGTCTTGCGAGCCGGTGCCTTCTTCGCCACCGCCTTCTTCGCAGGTGCCTTCTTCGCCGCCGTCCTCTTGGTTGCGGCCTTCTTTGTGGCCGATTTCCTGGCAGGCGCCTTCTTGGCAGCCTTCTTGCTGGTCGCCTTCTTCGCGCCCTTGCGGGCACTGCCGGCGCGCTTGCCGCCGCCGTCCTGCTTGTTCACGGTGGCCCAGGCAATGCGTTCGGCGGTGCCTTCACTCGCGCCGCGATCACGTTCGCTTTCCTCGATGTGCTCGGCCTGGCGCTTCTGCTTTTCGGTGTATGCGGATTTGTCACCACGTGGCATGACGATTCTCCTGTCGTTGTGGTCAGGCCAGCAGGCGCAGCTTGGGCTCGCGCGCCCACTGGCGGGTGGCGGCCGCCGCCAGGAATGCCTTGGCGTCTTCTGCTTCGACGATGCCGGGGTCGTTGCCGACGCGCGCCGCCTTCAGCAGCACCTGGCCGCCCGCGTCGCTGGCGATGGCCTTCAGGTGTGCCCACGCCTGGCTGACGAATTCGACGGCTGCACTCTCTTTCGACAAGGCCTTCGCGGCTTCAAGGCTGAGCACCACGGCTACTGCATCGAACACGGCTGACGGGGTGCCCGCCAGCTGCCCATCTGCCGCCTGCAATGCGCCATCGCTCAGCGTGGCGCCTCCCACTTTTGGCGCGACAAGCTTCACGTCTGCACCTGCCTTCCGGACGGCCTTGCTCAGGCTGGCAATCACGCGCGCGTCGGAGCCTTCGTCGAACAGGATGCCGATGCAGCGACCCTGCAGGGTGGGCTTGTTACGCCCGATCACGCGCACCTCGGGAGCGGGTGGCATGTCCAGCACCGGCGTGGCGGTTGGGGCCGGGTCGGGCAGCGCAGGCAAGGCCAGGCCATCGGCCACGCGCTGCGCCAGCGCGTCATCGATGTTGCGCAGGTGGCTGACGGTGCGCACCCGCACCTTCAGCGTTTCCACCTTGGACAACTCGAACACCAGCGCCGATGCCAGGTGCGCCTGCTCCGGCTTTTCCAGGCTGCGGAAGAACATCCGGGCCTGGCTGTAGTGGTCGGCGAAACTCTCCGCGCGGGTGCGGCCCTTGCGGCCATCGTCGGCGCTGGCATGGCTGCGGAATCCGGCAGGCGTCTCGCGCGGGGTGTCGTCCTGCAGCGAGCTGGGATCGTAGGCGACGCGGCCCTTGGGCACCTGCATCTGCATGTGGCCGTCGCGCTGATGATTGGCAAACGGACACTTCGGTGCATTCACCGGGATCTGGTGGAAGTTCGGGCCGCCCAGGCGCAGCAGCTGGGTGTCCAGGTAGGAGAACAGGCGGCCCTGCAGCAGCGGGTCGTTGCTGAAGTCGATGCCGGGCGGCACGTTGGCCGGGCAGAACGCCACCTGCTCGGTCTCGGCGAAGAAGTTGTCGGGCCAGCGGTCCAGTACCATGCGCCCGATCACCTGCAACGGCACCAGCGATTCGGGAATGATCTTGGTTGGATCCAGGTGGTCGAACGGGAATGCGTCGGCGTCTTCTTCGGTGAACAGCTGCACCGCCAGCTCCCATTCGGGAAAGTCGCCGCGCTGGATGGCCTCGAACAGGTCGCGGCGATGGAAGTCATTGTCGGCCGATTGCAGTTTCAACGCTTCGTCCCAGACCGTGGACTGAATGCCCAGCTTGGGCCGCCAGTGGAACTTGACGAACGTCGACTCGCCGGCATCGTTCAGCAGGCGGAAGCTGTGCACACCGAAGCCTTCGATCATCCGCAGCGAACGCGGGATGGCGCGGTCGCTCATCGCCCACATGATCATGTGCATCGATTCGGGCATCAGCGAAATGAAGTCCCAGAACGTGTCATGGGCCGACGCGGCCTGCGGGAAGGCGCGGTCCGGTTCCATCTTCACTGCGTGCACCAGATCCGGAAACTTCATCGCGTCCTGGATGAAGAACACCGGGATGTTGTTGCCGACCAGATCCCAGTTGCCCTCCTTGGTGTAGAACTTGACCGCAAAGCCGCGCACGTCGCGCGGGGTATCCACCGAGCCTGCGCCACCGGCCACGGTCGAGAAGCGGGTGAATACCGGCGTCTTCACGCCGACCTCGGTCAGGATGCGTGCGCGGGTATGGGCTGCCAGTGATCGGGTCAGCTCGAAGTAGCCGTGTGCTGCGCTGCCACGTGCGTGCACGATGCGCTCGGGAATGCGTTCGTGATCGAAGTGGGTGATCTTCTCGCGCAGGATGAAGTCCTCCAGCAGCGTGGGCCCCCGAGGTCCCTGCCGCAGAGAGTTCTGGTTGTCCGCCACCGGAATGCCCTGGTCGGTGGTCATTGCCGGATGGCTGCCCCCGGCCTGCTGGTGCAGTTCATCGCCGTTGCCGCGGTGGTGGTTCTCGGCGTGGGTGGTTGCGCGCTTGCCGGTCGGCTTGCTGGCGGCCATTGACGTTGGCTCCGGATGCTCAAAGAGAACCACGACACTGGAACCGGGCCCGTTAAACCGAGGTCCGGCAAAGGTGAACGTACAGGCAAAAGCAGGCTCGGGTATGCTTGTTCCATGCGAGTCGAGCCCGCCGACATCGAAGCCCTGTTCGACGCCATCCCGGATGTGCTGTTCTTCATCAAGGACCGCCAGGGGCGTTACACCCACGTCAACCAGACCATGCTGCGGCGGCTGGGTCTGCGCGCGCGCAAGGACGTGATCGGGCGTACGGCGGCCGAAATCTACCCGACCGGCCTCAGTGCGGACTACGTTGACCAGGACGCCCGCGTGCTGTCCGGTGAGGTGATCGAGAACCTGATGGAGCTGCACCTGTTCGCCAACCGCGAACCGGGCTGGTGCCTGACCTGCAAGCGCCCGCTGGTGGTCGACGGGGCCATCGAGGGCCTGATCGGCATTTCGCGCGACCTTGGCCAGAAGGACAGCCTCGGCACCCAGTACGAGCAGCTGCGGCTGGCGCTGGCCCACCTCAACGCGCACTACGCCGAGAACGTGCGCATGCAGACCCTGCTGGACATCACCGGCTTTTCGCTGTCCAAGCTGGAGCGCAGCTTCCGCAAGGTGTTCCAGATGACCCCGCAGCAGGTGCTGACCCGGCTGCGGATCCAGATGGCCATGCATCTGCTGCATGGCGACGACAGCATCGCCTGCATCGGCCAGGCCTGCGGTTTCAGCGACCAGAGTGCCTTCACCCGCAAGTTCAAGGCTGAAACCGGTTTCTCGCCGCGTGCCTATCGTGCCCGTATCGGTGGGAACGTCGGCGAGCCGGCGCTGGCCTGAGCGGCCTGCTGCGCTGTGCCTATCCCCGTGGGCACGGGACAGGGTAAGGTGTCGCCCCTGTAGCCCGCCGCCAGCCCCGCCGATGCCCAACTCGATTCCGACCGCTTCGCCGTCCCGCCTCGGACATTCGCTCAAGCCCCGCCAGCTGATCATGATGGGCCTGGGCAGCGCCATCGGCGCCGGGCTGTTCCTCGGCTCGGGCGTGGGTGTGCAGGCGGCCGGTCCGGCGGTCCTGGTGTCGTATCTGGTCGCCGGAGCGCTGGTGATCATCGTGATGAACGCTCTGGGCGAGATGGCGGCGGCCAAACCGACCAGCGGCGCGTTCTCGGTGTATGCAGCCGACGCCATGGGGGCTACCGCCGGTGCCACCGTGGGCTGGCTGTGGTGGGTGCAGCTGGTGATCGTGATCGCCGCCGAAGCAGTGGGTGCGGCCGGGCTGCTGGCCACGGTCTGGCCGGCGATACCGGTACCGATGGCGGCGTTGGCGTTCATGCTGTTCTTCACCGCGATCAACCTGCTCGGAGTGAAGAACTTCGGCGAGTTCGAATTCTGGTTCGCCATCCTCAAGGTCGCGGCGATCCTGGCGTTCATCGCCATTGGCGTGGCGCTGCTGATGGGATGGCTGCCGCAGGTGACCTCCCCGGGCCTGAGCAACTTCACCGAACACGGTGGTTTTGCGCCGAAGGGCCTGGCCGGGATCGGCGCGGCGCTGCTGGTGGTGGTGTTCGCCTTCGGCGGCACCGAGATCGTGGCCGTGGCGGCGGCCGAAACCGAAGACCCCGAGCGCAGCATTGCCCGTGCCATCCGCACCGTGGCCTGGCGCATCCTGGTGTTCTACATCGGCTCGCTGAGCGTGATCATCGCCGTGGTGCCGTGGACCAGCGAGGCGCTGAAGTCGCCGTTCGCCGCCGTGCTGGACATCGCCCGCATTCCGGGCGCGGGCACCGCCATCACCCTGATCGCCGTGATCGCGCTGCTGTCGGCGCTCAATGCCAACCTCTACGGCGCCTCGCGCATGATGTATTCGCTGGCGCAGCGTCGCGAAGCGCCGACCGTGCTTGGCTGGACCGACCCGCGCCAGGTGCCGGTGATCGCCGTGCTGGCCAGCGTGCTGTTCGGCTTTGCCGCCACGGTGATGGAACTGCTGTTCCCGGACCGGGTGCTGCCGGTGCTGCTGAACATCGTCGGTTCCACCTGCCTGCTGGTGTGGACGCTGTCGCTGGTCTCGCAGCTGGTGCTGCGTCGTCGCGCGGATCGTCTGGGTACCCGACTGCCGTTCCGCATGGCCGGTTTCCCGTGGCTGACCTGCTGTGCACTGGCGATCCTTGCGCTGATCTTCGGCCTGCTGCTGAGTGAGTCGCACACCCGCCTGCAGTTCCTGTCGATGGTGGCGTTGACTGCCACGATCGCCGCCAGCAGTGCCATCGCGCGGCGCATGCGCCAGGCGTGATTGAAGCTGCCGGCCAGCGGCCGGCACTACCACGGGGGCTGCACATCTGCCGTGCCATCCTGATCGCGTAGGCCGTCATCGGCCCGTCGACCAGGAGTACCGCATGCTGCGCAGCCGTCCCTTCCTGATGTTCACCGGCCAGGCCGAGGCCGCGCTGGCCCTGTACGCCGAAGCCTTTGCCGATTTCCGGCTGCTGGCCCTGCAACGCCATCCCGAGGGGGCCGGCGCCGGCGTGCCGGGGCAGGTCCGCCAGGCCATCTTCCTGCTCGGTGGCACCCACTACCTGTGCTTCGACAGCCTGGACGTGCACGATTTCACCTTCTCGCCGTCGATCTCGCTGTTCGTCGAGTGTTCCGGTGCCGAGCAGTTCGAGCGCGCGGCACGCGTGCTGGGTGAGGGCGGCCATTGGTTGATGCCGGTGGGCGACTATGACTTCAGCAATCGCTACGGCTGGGTGCAGGACCGCTTTGGCGTGTCGTGGCAGTTGAGCCTGGGGCAGATGCCGGACCCGTGATCGGATGCTTGTGGGTGTGGGCCTTGGTCCACACGCCCCATGAAAACGGCCCGCTTGCGCGGGCCGTTTTCTTTACCGATGCAGTGAGGAATCACGCCTCGACTTCATCATCCTTGTAGGCATCGACCGGGATGCAGGCGCACATCACGTTCTTGTCGCCGTACACATTGTCGACACGCGCCACCGGCGGCCAGTATTTGCTCTGCTTCAGGCTGGCCAGCGGGAAGGCGGCCAGTTCGCGCGGGTAGGCGTGGGTCCACTCGCTGGCGGTCACTGCGGTGGCAGTGTGCGGCGCGTTCTTCAGCGGGTTGTCCTCGCGGTCCAGGCGGCCGTCTTCGATCGCGGTGATCTCCTCGCGGATCTGGATCATCGCGTTGATGAAGCGATCCAGTTCGTGCAGCGATTCGCTCTCGGTCGGCTCCACCATCAGCGTGCCGGCCACCGGGAAGCTCAGGGTCGGGGCGTGGAAGCCGAAGTCGATCAGGCGCTTGGCCACGTCCTCGGCACCGATGCCGCTGGTCTTCTCCAGCGGGCGCACGTCCAGGATGCACTCGTGCGCCACCAGGCCGTTGCGGCCGGTGTACAGGGTCTTGAAGTGCGGGGCCAGGCGCTTGGCGATGTAGTTGGCGTTGAGCTGCGCGACCTGGGTGGCCTTGCGCAGGCCGTCGCGGCCCATCATCGCGATGTACATCCAGCTGATCGGCAGGATCGAGGCGCTGCCGAAGCTGGCCGCGCTGACCATGCCGACCGGGCCGTTGTCACCCAGCTTGCCCGGCAGGAACGGGGCCAGGTGCTCCTTGACCGCGCACGGGCCGACGCCCGGGCCGCCACCGCCGTGCGGGATGCAGAAGGTCTTGTGCAGATTCAGGTGCGAAACGTCCGACCCCCACTTGCCCGGCTTGGCCACGCCGACCAGGGCATTCATGTTGGCACCGTCGGTGTACACCTGGCCGCCGTGCTTGTGGATGATCTCGCAGATCTCCACCACCTCTTCCTCGAACACGCCGTGCGTGGACGGGTAGGTCATCATGATCGCAGCCAGGCGGTCGCTGTACTTCTCGGCGTTGAGGCGGATGTCCTCGACGTCGACGTTGCCGTTGGCATCGGTCTTGGTCACCACCACCTTCATGCCGCACATCTGCGCCGAGGCCGGGTTGGTGCCGTGCGCCGAATCCGGGATCAGGCAGATGTCGCGGTGGCCTTCGCCGCGCGAGCGGTGGTAGGCGCGGATCGCCAGCAGGCCGGCGTACTCGCCCTGCGCGCCGGAGTTCGGCTGCAGGCTGACCGCGTCATAGCCGGTGCATTCCACCAGCATCGCTTCCAGCGTGTCGATGAGTTCCTTGTAGCCCAGCGCCTGGTCGACCGGCACCAGCGGGTGGATCTGCGAGAACTCCGGCCAGGTCACCGGGATCATCTCGGCGGTGGCGTTGAGCTTCATGGTGCACGAGCCCAGCGGGATCATCGTGCGGTCCATCGCCAGGTCCTTGTCGGCCAGCGAGCGCAGGTAGCGCAGCAGTTCGTGCTCGCTGTGGTGGGTGTTGAACACCGGATGGGTCAGGAATGCGGACTGGCGCAGCAGGCCGGCCGGCAGCGCATCGGCGGTGCTGGCATCCAGCGCGTCGACGTCGGCCTGCGCACCGAACACGGCGGCCAGTGCGACCACGTCGGCGCGGGTGGCGGTCTCGTCCAGGCTGATGCCGACCGAGTCGCTGTCGATCGCGCGCAGGTTGTAACCGGCGGCGCGTGCCTTGGCGTGGATCTCATCGGCATGCACGCCGGTGATGTGCAGCGTATCGAAGAAGTCGCCACCGACCTGCACGCCGGCCTCGCGCAGCGCGGCGGCCAGGATCGAGGCCAGGCGGTGGGTGCGCCGGGCGATGCGGGTCAGGCCTTCCGGGCCGTGGTACACGGCATACATCGAGGCCATCACCGCCAGCAGCACCTGTGCGGTACAGATGTTGGAGGTGGCCTTCTCGCGGCGGATGTGCTGCTCGCGGGTCTGCAGGGTCAGGCGGTAGGCCGGGTTGCCCTGGGCATCGACCGAGACGCCGATCAGGCGGCCCGGCATCGAGCGCTTGTAGGCGTCGCGGCAGGCCATGAATGCGGCGTGCGGGCCGCCGAAGCCGAACGGCACGCCGAAACGCTGGCTGTTGCCGACCACGATGTCCGCACCCCATTCGCCCGGGGCGGCCAGCAGGGTCAGCGCCAGCAGGTCGGTGGCCACGGCCACCAGGCCGCCGCGCGCGTGCACGGCCTCGACCAGCGCCTTGTAGTCGCCGATCTGGCCGAAGGTGTCCGGGTACTGCAGCAGCAGGCCGAAGGCTTCTGCTTCCAGTGCCTCGGCCGGGGTGCCGACGCGCAGCACGATGCCCATGGGCTCGGCGCGGGTACGCAGCAGTTCCAGGGTCTGCGGGTGCACGGCGTCGTGCACGAAGAAGGTGTCCGACTTCGACTTGGCCGAACGCTTGGCCAGGGTCATCGCTTCAGCTGCGGCGGTGGCTTCGTCCAGCAGCGAGGCGTTGGCGATTTCCATGCCGGTGAGGTCGGCGCACAGGGTCTGGAAGTTGATCAGCGCTTCCATGCGGCCCTGCGAGATCTCGGCCTGGTACGGGGTGTAGGCGGTGTACCAGGCCGGGTTTTCCAGGATGTTGCGCAGGATCACGTTCGGCGTGTGGGTACCGTAGTAGCCCTGGCCGATGAAGCTGCGCAGCACGGTGTTCTTGTCGGCGATCGCACGGATCTTCGCCAGTGCCTGCACTTCGGTCATCGATTCCGGCAGTGCCAGCGGCGCCGGCGACTTGATCTTGGCCGGTACGATGGCATCGGTCATCGCATCCAGCGACGCGTGGCCGACGACGTCGAGCATCTGCGCGATCTCGGCATCGTTGGGGCCGATGTGGCGCTCGACGAACGCATTGTGGTGCTCGAGCTCACGCAGGGAAGGGGTGTTCTGGGACATGGCGAAGGATCCGTCAGGAAAGGGCACACGCACGGGCACAAGCCGCCGGTCGGCGGTCTGCGGGGCGCCCCTCTGTCCTTTTGCCTGAGAGTTTGGAAGCGCGGAAAACCGCGGCTTCGTGCCCCTTCGGCGCCGGATCGAACCGGTCTCTCCAGAGTTGTGTTACGGGTGGTATCGGGCCTGAGCGATTACGGGCGTTGCGCCTTCGGCAGCGGTGTTCCGCTTCTCCCACCGTGTTGCCCGCCGATTATAGCCCGTTGCGGGCCCGCCAGCCGCCTGCGGGCCCGGCCGCGGCGCCTGAATGGCCGATGGCCCGCCCGTGCGTTTTGTGCACTGCTGCATGGCATCAGGCGCAATCCCCACCTATGATGGGCGGATACCCGAATTCATCTGGCGCCGTCCCTGCTGCAGGGGACTGGCGCCCGCCGTGCGTGCCGCGCATGGCCCTGCCGGACGCCTTCTCCATGACCGCCGCTGTTGCTCCTTCCACCCGCCGCATGGCCCTGCTGCTCGCCGGCCTGGCCATGTTCGGTCCGTTCTCGATCGACACCATCTTCCCCGCGTTTCCGCAGCTGGCCCAGCGCCTGGCGGTGGACGAGGTGGCGGTGCAGCAGACCATCAGCGTGTACCTGCTGTTCTACGGCCTGATGAGCCTGGCACACGGCCCGCTGTCCGATGCCTGGGGCCGCAAGCGGGTGATCCTCGGCGGCCTGGTGGTGTTCGTGGGCGCCTCGGTCGGCTGTGCGCTGTCCACCGATCTGACCACGCTGCTGGGGTTCCGCGCCCTGCAGGGCCTGTCCGCAGGCGTCGGCATGATCGTCGGCCGCGCGGTGATCCGCGACCTGTACCACGGTCACGACGCGCAGCGGCTGATGAGCCAGGTGTCGATGCTGTTCGGCATCGCCCCGGCGATCGCGCCGATCATCGGTGGCTGGATCCTGCTCAGCGGTGCTGGCTGGCCGCTGATCTTCTGGTTCCTGGTGGTGTTCGCACTGGTTCTGCTGGCGGCCACCGCCCGCTACCTGCCGGAGACCCATCCGCTCGAAGCGCGCGTTCCGTTGTCGCCGCGGGTGCTGATGCGTGATTACGTGCGCATCGGTTTCAATCCGCGCTTCCTGCGCCTGGCGCTGGCCGGCAGCATCGGTTTCGGTGGCATCTTCCTGTACATCTCCTCGGCACCGGTGTTCGTGATGCAACACCTGCACCTGGGCGAGGGCGGTTTCGCCTGGCTGTTCATCCCCACCATCGGCGGCATGACCACCGGCTCGTTCCTGTCCGGGCGCATGGCCGGGCACACCACGCCCACCCGCCAGGTATCCATTGGTTTCGGCCTGTGCGCGCTGTCGGTGCTGCTGAACGTCGGCTACGTGGCGCTGGCGCCGCAGTTCGTGCTGCCGTGGGCGGTGCTGCCGATCTTCCTGGGTGGCATGGGCATGGCGCTGATCTTCCCGATCCTGGCGCTGGCGGTGCTGGACATGTACCCGCACCAGCGCGGCCTGGCCTCGTCGCTGCAGGCCTTCGTGCAGCTGATGATCAGCACCGTGGTGGCCGGCGTGGTGTCGCCGCTGCTCAGCGCCAGCCCGCTGCACCTGGCGTTGGGCCAGGCTGGGTTCTTCGGCGCCGGCTTCGTGTTCTGGTACTGGGAACACCGGCGCGAACGCGCGGCGCAGGCAGCCTGCACGGGTCACTGAGCAGCGCGCAGGGGTAGGGCGGGCCGTGGCGCCCGCAACGCTTGCGGCGGGAAACCGCCGGACTAGGCTGGGCACTCCAGCCAGCCGGTGCACAGGTGCACGACAGCCAGCCGATCCACTGTCGTTGCATGAGGTTCCCCATGGCTGCGCAGCAGACCTACCGCCTGTTCGAGGTGGCGCTGAAGGAGCGCCGCGTTCTTTCCCCTTCCCTGGACCGCATGGTGTTCACCGGTGCCGACGTGGCGCGGATGACGACCGGAGGGCCGGACCAGCGCATCAAGGTGTTCTTCCCCTTGCCCGGCCAGGAGGCGCCGCAGGTCCCCAGCGGCGAGGACTGGTACCCGCGCTACCGGGCCCTGCCGGACGATCAGCGCCCGCCGATGCGCACCTACACCCTCCGCCAGCTGCGTGCAGAGCAGGGCGAGGTCGATGTTGATTTCGTGCTGCATGGCGAGACCGGGCCGGCCTCGCGATGGGCCATCCATGCACGGCCGGGCGACCGCGTAGTGCTGTTGGCCCCGGATGCCGACTGTGCCGACAGCAGCGAGGGCTGGGAATGGAAGCCGCCGGCTGGCGTTGGCCAGGTGCTGCTGGTGGCTGACGAGACCGCGTTGCCGGCAGTGGCCGGGATTCTCGAGGAACTGGCGGCCAGGGTGGATCCGCCGCGTACGCTGGCCCTGCTGGAAGTGGCGCAGGCCGGTGATGCGGTTCGCCTGAAGGCGCCGGCCACGGCCGAGCTGGTCTGGTTGCCGCGCGGGCAGGCGGCGTACGGGGCGCCTCTGTTGCAGGCGGTGCAGGCGCGCCTGGCCGCCTCGAGCGTGGTCGCTGGCGAAGAACTGGAAGAGATCGACGTCGACGCGCAGATCCTCTGGGAACAGGCCGATGCCAGCGTGGCGGGGCCGCTGTATGCCTGGGTGGCAGGCGAGGCGGGAGCGGTGATGGCAATCCGTCGCCATCTGGTCCGCGAGTGCGGGCTGGACCGCCGCACGATCACCTTCATGGGTTACTGGCGGCACGGGAAAGTGTTGGACTGAGGGGGTGTGAAGCGGTGTGGCGGGCGGGGTGCGCTATCCTTGCGCCCCCCTCGCAGCGGTACCGCACCATGTCCACCAGCTCCAAGACCCGCCGCGACCAGCGCCGTCGCCAGGAAAAGCAGGCCGCCAACAAGGCCGCTGCCCAGGCCTCGCCGGTGGAGCCGCATGCGGAACTGCGCGACGCGCAGCGCACCCTGCTGGCCGGTGTCGTGCGCCGCGATGGCGAATGGGTGCTGGGCATGGACGGCCGTATCGCCGGCCACAGTGACTCCGCCGCGCAGGTACTGGCGCTGATCATGCAGGCCGGTGAACTGCACGAGCGCAACGGCACACCGGTGCGCCTGATGTACTCCGATGCGCTGCGCGACGCCGCACAGGCCGAAGCGAAGGAAAAGGGCCAGACCTTCGAGGAGTTCAAGGCGGACCTGGCCGCGGCGATGGCGGCGAAGAAGGACAGCTGACAGGCATTCCGGTAGAGCCGGCCGCTGGCCGGCTGCCCGCGGGGTCTTCATCGCGTAGTTGCCGGCCAGCGGCCGGCACTACCAGGAAGGGGCGGATCCTTGCGGACCCGCCCCTTTTTTTTCATTTTGCCGCCGGTGCCGCGTTGGCCTGCCAGCCGCACATCTGGCCTTCGTTCTGCTGCTTCAGCCACTCGTTGACCGGCGTGAAGTACTCGATCATCGGGCCGGCATCGAGCTTGTCGGTGCCGGTCAGCTCCTTCAGTGTGGCCTGCCACGGCTGGCTGGCACCCTTGCTCAGCATCGCCCAGTATTTCTGGCCGGCTTCCTTGTTGCCGTAGAAGGTGCACTCATGCAGCGGGCCCTTGTAGCCGGCCGCGTCGCACAGGCCCTTGTAGAACTGGAACTGCAGGATGCGCGCCAGGAAGTAGCGGGTGTACGGGGTGTTGCCTGGCACGTGGTACTTCGCGCCCGGATCGAAGAACTCCTCGCCACGGGTACTGGCAGGCGCCACGCCCTGGTACTTGGCCTTCAGGTCCCACCATGCCTTGTTGTAGTTGTCGGCGGTGATCGAACCATCGAACACACCCCAGCGCCAGCGGTCGATCATCAGCCCGAACGGCAGGAACGACACGCCCGACAGCGCCATGCGCATCTGGTTGTTGATGACCGCTTCGCGGCTTTCGGTCGGCGCATCGACCAGGCCGATCGAGCTGAGGTACTTGGGGGTCATCGCCAGCACGATGGTGTCGCCGATCGCTTCATGGAACCCATCGTTGGCACCGCCCTGGAACAGCGGCGGCAGCGGGTTGTAGGCCAGGTCGTAATAGATGTGGCCCAGCTCGTGGTAGATGGTGGTGAAGTTCTCTTCGTTCGGCTTGATGCACATCTTGGTGCGCACGTCGCCTTCCATGTTCATGTCCCAGGCGCTGGCGTGGCAGACCACGTCGCGGTCGTCGGGCTTGATGAACTGGGTGCGTTCCCAGTACGACTGCGGCAGTGACGGCATGCCCAGCGACACGTAGAAGTCCTGCGCGCGTTCGGTCATCTGCTTGGCGGTGCGCAGTTCGGCCTCGCGCTGCGCCTTGTACTGTGCGGCCACGTTGGCGTCCTTGCCGGCCTTGGCCAGCGCCGCGCTCAGGTTGGTCTGGTACTGCTTCTCCAGCGCCGCGGTGATGTCCAGGCTGCCGGCGCCCGGGTACGGTTCCAGCTGGTCCCACAGGTTCGACCAGTCCTGCTGCCACATGTTGCCCAGCAGGTGCGCGGCGATCAGCCCGTTGCCGACTTCGGCCTTGTCCTTGCCGTAGGTCTTGTCGAGCTTGCCGCGTGCGTAGCAGTGCAGCTGCTCGTACATTGGCTTGACCTGTTCCCACAGGCGGTCGGTTTCCGGGCCGATCTGCTCCGGCGGCATGTCATAGCCGCTGCGCCACATCTGGCCGGCATCGGTGAAGCCCATGCCCTTGGCGCCTTCGTTCACCAGGCCGACGAACTTCTGGTAGTCACCGCGCATGTTCTTGGTGGTGCTGTGCCAGCCCTGCCAGGCGTCGAGCTGCTTGTCGTAGTCGCGGCTGCGTGCCAGCACCTGCTCCAGCTCGCCCAGCTGGCGGCAGGAGTTCGGATCGTTGGCATCGGTGCAGTACCTGCCGGCGCCATAGCTGCCTTCCATGCGGGTGGCGATCTGGGTCAGCTCGGCCAGCTTGGCCGGGTCGCGCGGTGCCGGCATCGACGACATCAGCTTCAGCAGGTGGATCGCGCGCTTGCTGTCCTCGCTCATCGGCTTGCCGTCGAACTTCGCAGCCTGTTCGATCCAGCTGTTGAGCTGGGTCAGCGAGCGCTCGTTGGCCTTGGCCGCGATGCGTTCCGAATCACTGTTGATGTAGGTGGAGGACAGCCACTGCGCCGAGGTCATCTCCGGGTAGGCGGCCTTGAACTCGGCATTGATGCGGGCCACGAACTGGTCGGCGGTTTCGCCGGCCGGGGCGCTGCTGCTGGCGGTATCGGTGCCTGGGGCAGCTTCCTTCTTGCAGGCGGCCAGGGCCAGCGTGGCGGCGGCGATTGCCGAGGCCAGCAGGAGATGACGGTGTTTCACGGGCGGTCCTTGGGTGGTGAACGACGGCCGAAGGCTAGTGGGCAGCCGCTGCCACCGCAAGTGGCGGAAGTCGGCCGGGCGGCGCCCGGCACCCGCAGAGGCCAGAGCACAAGCAACAGCAACCGCCGAAGCAACCGCAACAGCGGGGTATCCGTGGGATGGCGCGGCGGTGTGGGCTTGCAGGACACGCCGTAAACCCATCCATGGGGGCTCGATGGCGCCATCCATGGCGCCAACGGTCCTGCAAGCCCACACCGCCCCACCTCTGACAGATCGTGGCGGCTGTTGGTAGGTGTCGACCTTGGTCGACACATCTGTCAGGTATCGACAATCAAAATGGGGTCAGATCCGTTTTCCTCCGGAAAACGGATCTGACCCCAAGATCGACCCCAAGATCGTTCCAACAGATCGCGGAAAACTGTCGAAGGCGGGGTGGGTCCAGTGGCGGGAGTGTCCGCGGCATGGATGCCGCGGCCAAGCCCCCAAGGATGGGTTTACGGCGTCTCCCGCCACCGGGCCCACCCCGCCATCCCACGGAATGCACGCTGTTGCTGTTGCTGTCGAGGCTGCCGGCCAGCGGCCGGCACTACCGCAGATGCAGGGCTGCAAGCCCTGCCGAACACCCCTCAACTCTCGCAGTTGGCGAACAGGTCGCGATCACGCTCGTACAGCGAGGTCTTCACCTGCATCAGGCCCAGCACCGACGGGAACAGGTTGTCATGGTCGGTATACGCCGCCGAACGCTTGCGCACGCACTGCAGGTCCAGCCCGCGGCTGCTGGCGAAGCCCGGCGAGAACCACATCGTCATCGGTACCCGGGTCTGCTCGGCCGGGGCGATGGCGTAGGGCACGCCGTGCAGGAACAGGCCCTTCTCGCCCAGCGACTCGCCGTGGTCGGACAGGTAGATCATCGCCGTGTCGTAATCCTGCATGCCCTGCAGCGTGCCGATGGTCTTTGTCAGGAAGTGATCGGTGTACAGCACGGCATTGTCGTAGCTGTTGGTGATCTCTTCGCGCGAGCAACGGCCAATGTCACGGGTATCGCAGGTCGGGGTGAAACGGCGGAATGCGGGCGGATAGCGCTCGAAGTAGGCCGGACCGTGGTTGCCCAGCTGGTGCAGCACCACCACCCGGTCGCCGGGCCTGGCGCGTACCTGGGTGGCCAGGTCCTGCAGCAGGATCTCGTCCATGCAGCGGCCATCGGCGCACAGGCCCGGCGTGGTGGCATCGGACAGCGACTGGAAGCCCAGGCCTTCGCACACGCCCTTGCAGCCGGACTGGTTGTCACGCCACAACGGTGCGATGCCGGCACGGTTCAATACGTGCAGCAGCGACTGGTGCGCGCGGATCTTCTTCTCGTCGTAGTCATGGCGGCCCCACGGCGAGAACAGGCACGGCAACGAAACCTCGGTGCTGGTGCCGCACGAATGCATGTCCGGGAAATTGATCACGCTGGCCTGCGCCAGTTCCGGGGTGGTGTTGCGGCCACCGTTGAGCCCCCAGTTCTGCGCACGCACGGTCTCGCCCATGACGATCACCAGCAGGCGCGGTTTGCTGGCCGGCGCGCGCGTGGTGGCCTTGGCATCGGTGCCGATCGGCAGCTTCGGCGCGCGCTGCACCGGATTGTCGCCACGCAATGCACGCGGCATGCCCAACAGGACATTGGCCGGTGTCGCGAGATAGCGCACTTCACGCTGGTTGCGCATCAGTGCCGAGACATCCTGGAACGAGATCAACGCGCCGCCGACAGCCGTCACTGCCGCCACCACCAGGAAGCCGACGCGCCAGAGCAGGCTGCGGCCCCAGCTGCGGCGGCGCAGCTGCACGCGCCACAGCACCACCATCGGCAGCACTGCCAGCAGCAGTACCGGCCACAGCAGCGATACCGTCATCAGCTCGCGGCTTTCCTTGGGGTCGGTCGCCAGCACGTTGCGCAGCATGTCCGCATCCAGGTAGATGTGGTAGCGGCTCATGTAGTGTGCGGCGAATGCGGTCACCAGCAGCAGCAGGCTGATCACCACTTTGGCGTTCCAGCGCCAGACCAGGATGCCCAGCAGCACGCCGTGCGCACCCAGCAGCAACAGCAGCAGCGACAGCGCGTAGCGCAGGCTGCCCGGATGGCTGGCCATCGCGCTGTGCCAGAACAGGCCGTTGCCGGCCACCGCGAAGAACAGGCTGGTGAACGCGATCAGTGCTTCGGTGGACAGCTGTGGCCGCCAGTGGCGAAGACCCGCCAGCGCAGAAGAGCGGGCGGGGCGTTGGACCGATGCACTCATGCGTTTGCCTCCTGGCGGTTGGGACGGTCCAGCTGACGGCGGATCAGGATGCCTTTGACGATCAGGTACAGGCCGAGTGACAGCAGCCAACATATCAACGCGGTGGCAACGTCATGCGAAAGGAAATGCGCGCCGCGCAGCTGCTGGCTGATGCCGAACACCAGACCGGTGCCGAGGCCGATCCACAAGCCTGCCCAGCGCCACGACGGGCGCCACAGCAGGGCGAAATAGTACAGGCACAGCCACGCATAGCCTGCGCTGGCGTGGCCGGCAGGGAAGCAGGCCTGTGCGGCCATGCCGGCCGGGCGCTGCGTGAAAAGCCCGATATAGGGCTGATGGCCACCGTAGCGCAGCAGGTCCCAGGGACATTCCATCGGCACCAGGGTCTTCAGCAGGGAGATCACGCCCGTACCCAGCGCCATGCCAATTACGACATAAAGCAGCGCCCATCGCAGGGTGCGATCGCCCCCCTTGCGCCAGTGGTGCACGCACAACAGGATCGCGACCAGCGCCGCCGATGTGCTCAGCCACTTGCCGGCCTTGTGCACCACCGTGCGGGTGACCCAGGCGTCCTGCAACGCCCAGTGGCCACCTTCGAGGCGGAACAGGTGATCGGCCACCCATTGATCACCGCCGAAACCCATCAGCAGCGTAAACACGGGCAGACCGATTGCGACAGGCAGCCAGAAGTGAGTTACGGCGAATCTTGACGCCAGTGGTGATGTCGCAAGCGGCGCAACCGCATCAATGGGACGAACGGGCATGCTGGGAAGGGGCGGTTCGGGAATCCGCGCTCATGCTCGTCACCTCGATGTCGGAGAAGGGTCGGACGCCCGTTCGCGCCGGGTTAATGAGTCCCCGGCGCGCGTCACCGTTCAGTCTTCTTCGGCGGTCGATCCGGTGCGCTCGGCGTGGCACTTCGGGTCCCAGGCCGTACCGGGAAGCAGTTGCCAACGATTCCTGTTGGCAATGCCGATGTCGATCACCTTGGCCGGGTCCACGCAGGGGCTCATCGCATCGTCCAGCACCAGCACCCAGCGCTTGCCCGGCGCCTCGGCCAGCCACGGGCCGGCGTCATGCCATTGTTCGGCCCAGGGGCGCTTGAAGCCGAACTCGCGCACCGGCCGATCTGCCTGCAGCAGGTTCTGTTCGCGCCAGGCGACCAGTGCCAGCTCCGCGTCCGGGCCGATCCGCGCGCCCACCCGGCGCATCACCGCCGACGCTGATGCGTACGGATCCAGCGCCGGGATCAGCACCAGGCCGTAGAGCATCCACAGCATGCCGTGGGTCAGCAACACCAGCGTTGCGGCACGTCGCACCCGCAGCCACACGATCAACGTGGCCAGGGCAATGGCAAAGGTCAGCAGGCCATCTCCCAGCACCGGCAGCAGCGAATCGGGCATCGCCCGCCGTTCCAGCTGCGCCAGGGCCCACGGATGTTCGGTCATCAGCATCACGCCGAGCACGCCGGTGGCCAGCATCAGCACCACGGTGTAGCCGAACAGGTAGCGCCGCACGCACAGCCGTCGCAGCAGGCCAGGCAACAGCGGGGCCACCGCCAGCGCCATCGCCGGCAGCATTGGCAGCACATAGACCTCGCGCTTGCCGGGGCTGGCACTGAAGAACACCAGCACCAGCAGCGCCCAGCCCAACAGCAGCCATTGCCGGCGGTCACCACGGCGGATGCGGCGCCACCAGGGTTTGAACAGCATCGGCAGCAGCAGGCTGCCCGGCAGCCACAAGGTCAGGATCACCTGCAGGTAGTACCAGACCGGCTGGCGGTGGTGCCAGGCGTTGGCGTAGCGGGTGCCGGTCTGCTTGAACAGCAGTTCGTGGGCGTAGGACTGCAGGGACGCGCTGGGCTCATGCAGCAATGCCCAGCCCAGCGGGGCAAGCCACACCGCCACGCCCAGCAGGAAGGCCGGGATCAGCCACAGCAGCGTTGCCGGGTGCGGACCGTCCACGCTGCGTCCGCGGCGGCGCTGGTACAGCCACCAGCCGAACCACGGCAGCACCATCAGCAGCGGCAGGAACCCCACGCCCTTGGTCACCGTGCCGAGGCCAGCGGCGAAACCGGCCAGCCACAGCGCGGGCAGGTTGCGGCGCTCGCACAGGTGGCGCATCAGTCCCCACAGGGCCACCGTGGTCATGCCGACCAGCACCATGTCGATCTGCGCGCGCTTGGCCATCAGGCCGAACTGCAGGGTGCAGAACAGCGCCGCGAGGGCGTACAGGGAATGCCGGGGTGACCACAGCCGCCGTGCCAGGTCCGACACCAGCCACAGGCTGAGCAGGGCGCCCAGCAGCGACGGCAGCAGGAACGACCATTGCCAGCTGCCGACCACCTCGTAAGCGGCCGCCTGCAGCCACATGAAGACCGGCGGCTTCTCCGCGTACAGCTCCACGCCCCGGTGCGGCAGCAGCCATTCCCCACTTTCGACCATGGTACGGGCCGCCAGCACGAAGCGCGGCTCGTCCGGCGGCTGCGGCTGGCGCAGGCCGATACCGGCGGCCAACGCGGCGATGATCAGCAGCCACAACAGGGGCAGGCGCCAACGGCGGGGCAGGGCTACGGGCACGGCAGGCTCCGGGAGCAAAACCGCCACTCTGACGTGGCTGGGGTAGGAAAGGCGTCGGAGCGGGCGCAGGGCGACCGCATTCCGACATGGTCGGCGCTACCATGGTACGAACTTCCGTGGATCTTTCGTGCATGCGTCTGTTGGTGATCGAGGACAACCGCCAGCTGGTGGCCAACCTGTTCGACTATTTCGAGTCGCGCGGGCACGTGCTCGACGTGGCCCCGGATGGCATCACCGGCCTGCACCTGGCAGGCAGCCACCCCTACGATGCGGTGATCCTGGACTGGATGCTGCCGCGCATGGAGGGGCCGGAGGTGCTGCGTCGCCTGCGCGCCGAGCACGCGTCGGAGGTGCCGGTGATCATGCTGACCGCGCGCGACGAGCTGCCGGACAAGATCGCCGGCTTCCGCGCCGGTGCCGACGACTACCTGACCAAGCCGTTTGCCCTGCCCGAGCTGGAAGTGCGGCTGGAGGCGCTGCTGCTGCGCGCGCAGGGCCGCAATCCGCGCAAGCGCCTGCAGGTGGGCGACCTGGTGCTGGACCTGGCGACCCTGGAAGCCCAGCGTGGTGGCCAGGTGCTGCATCTGTACCCGGCCTGCCGCAAGCTGCTGGAAGTGCTGATGCGCGCCAGCCCCGGTGCGGTCACCCGCCAGCAGCTGGAGTTCGCCCTGTGGGGCGACGAGCCACCGGATGGCGATCTGCTGCGCTCGCATGTCTACGAGCTGCGCCGCAGCGTCGACGGCCCGTTTGCCGACAAGCTGATCCATACGCTGCCGCGGGTGGGCTATCGGTTGGCGCTGATGGACGCTGCCGACGCAGGCAGGAATGCTGATGAGGGCGCGTAAGCCGGGGCCGCTGTACCGGCGGGTGGTGTGGTGGTTGCTCGGGTACCTGGCGCTGCTGTCGATTGCAGTGTTCAGTGTCGGCAACTACGTGCACGAACACGCCGAGCACGCCGCGTGGCGCGCGCTGCTCAATTCCGAACTGGACAGCATCGTCGAGCATGTCGAGCACGAACCTCACTATCGCTGGCAGGACTCGGACACGCTGAGCCTGTACCGCTTTGACGCGGTCAATCTGCCAGAGAGCCTGCGCTCCCTGCATCCGGGGTTGCATGACGGCGTGATGGTCAAGGGCCGCGAGACGGCGGTGATGGTCCGTGAAACGCAGTCGATGGGACGGGTGGCGCTGGCGCTGGACATCTCCGATTTCCATGACCTGGAACAGTTCGCCACGCGCTGGGTGATGCTGGCCGGGGTGATCATGATCTTCGTCACCGTGCTGATGGCGTCGTTCGGCATGGAGCGGATGGTGCGTCCGTTGAGCCTGCTGGCACAGCACATTGCCGGGCTGCGGCCGGGCGTGCAGGGCCAGCGTATCGAGGTCGATCCGCGCGGCAGCGCCGAGCTGCATACCATCGCCGGTGCGTTGAACGACTACCTGGACCGCAACGAGCAGTTCGTCGAGCGCGAGCGGGTCTTCATCAGCACCGCCAGCCACGAACTGCGCACGCCGATCGCGGTGATGACCGGTGCTGCCGAGCTGGCGCTGGAGCAACCGGGCCTGCCCGAGCGCGCCCGCCAGCAGATGCAGCGGGTGTTGCGCACAGCGCAGAGCGTGGAGCAGCTGATCGAGCTGCTGCTGGTGCTGGCGCGTGATCCGGCACGCCTGGCCGCGCGTGCCGAGCGCATCGCCCTGGACCAGCTGCTGCCGGAGATCGTCGACGACCATCGCCACCTGCTCGGTGACAAGGACCTGAGCATCGGCATCCAGGCGGCGCCGGTGGATATCGTTGCGCCGATGGCAGTGGTGCAGGCGGCGATCGGCAACCTGCTGCGCAATGCCATCGAGAACAGCGGCCGCGGCCATATCGAGCTGCAGCTGAGTGCGTCGGCGGTGCTGACGCTGCAGGACCCAGGGCATGGCATGAGCCCGGAGGAGATTGCCGCCATCCACGCGCGCATGGCCCGTGGCGGACGCGCCGATCGTGGCAGCGGCATTGGCCTGGACCTGATCGCGCGGCTGTGCGAGCACCTGGGCTGGACCCTGCAGCTGCAGCCCTGCGAACCGCGCGGAACGCGTGTCACGCTCGATTTCAGTGCCTCGCGCCCGGCCTGAACCGGCCGTCCTGGTAGATGCCAACCTTGGTTGGCATGCGGCCCGTCGACCAAGGTCGACGCCTACCCACGCAATGGCTGTTCGCATTACCGCCCGTTCGGCCGCGCCACGTGCTGGTCGATCAGGATCACGTTGCCGTCGGGATCGGCCAGCTGCAGGTAGCCGGTCCCCTGGCCATCGGGGTCAGTGCGGACTGCCAGTTCGATGCCCTTGGCATCCAGTTCCGCCTGCAGTTCACGCACATCCTGGAAGTGGGGCAGCTCCTGCCTGTGCTGGTCCCAGCCGGGGTTGAAGGTCAGCAGGTTGCCCTCGAACATGCCCTGGAACAGCCCGATGACCGTGCCGTTGCTGCGCATTACCAGCCAGTTCTGCGTGGGATCGCCACCGGTGACCGAGAACCCGAGGGCTTCGTAGAACGCGCGGGAGGCGGCCAGGTCCTTCACGGACAGGCTGACAGAGAACGCACCAAGCTGCATGGGCCTGCTCCACAACGGTGATGCCGCAATCGTCGTCAATGCAGGAGAAGGCGACAAGCAGCGCAGCATGACCAGGCGTGAAGACAATGTTAATCTCGACCTGCGCCGCGTCATGCGGCGCTTTTTTTTCTCCGCTCTTTCGATCGACAGAGGATCCCATGCCGACCGAACCCGCTACCGCCCTGATCAGCAACGACATCGTTGGACTGGGCCTGATTGCCGCCACCCTGGCCCTGATCTTCTGGGCCGCCAGTGGTCCGACCCCGTTGTTGAAGAAGATCTTCGCCTGGGTGCCGGCACTGCTGCTGTGCTACTTCATCCCCGCCATCTACAACACCGCCGGTGTCATCGATGGCCACAACACCTCGCTGTACAACCCGGTCGCGCGCGACGTGCTGCTGCCCGCTGCGCTGGTCCTGCTGACACTGTCGATCGACCTGAAAGGCGTCATCAAGCTCGGCCCAAAGCTGCTGATCGTGTTCTGCGCCGGTACCGCCGGCATCATGCTCGGCGCCATCGTCTCGTTCCAGCTGATGAAGCTGATCCATCCGGAAACGGTGGCCGGTGATACCTGGGCCGGCATGGCCGCGCTGGCCGGCAGCTGGATCGGTGGCGGCGCCAACATGGTGGCCATGCGCGAGGTGTTCGGCACCGATGCCACCACCTTTGGCCAGTTCGCGGTGGTCGACGTGGCCTGCGCCAGCCTGTGGATGGCGATCCTGCTGTTTTTGGCCAACCGCGCGCAGCAGATCGATACCCGCAACGGTGCCGACACCCGCGCCATCGACGAGATGAAGGCACGCATCAGCGCCTACGAGGCACAGAACGCGCGCATTCCCAGCATGACCGACCTGATGGTGATCGTTGGCGTGGCATTGGGTGGCGTCGGCCTGGCCCATGCCATCGCCGCGCCGTTGTCGGGCTGGTTCAAGGCCAATGTCAGCTGGGCCAGCCAGTTCAGCCTCGACAGCCAGTTCGTCTGGGTGATCCTGCTGTCCACGGCGATGGGCCTGGGCCTGAGCTTCACCCGTGCGCGCCGGCTGGAAGCCGCAGGCGCTTCGCGGCTGGGCACGGTGTTCCTGTACTTCCTGATCGCCTGCATCGGCATGCAGATGAACCTGCTGTCGCTGCTGGATCGGCCGTGGCTGTTCCTGCTTGGCGCGATCTGGATGGCCACGCACGTGCTGGTGCTGTGGGGGGTAGCCAAGCTGCTGCGCGCGCCGCTGTTCTTCTTCGCGATCGGTTCGCAGGGCAACATCGGCGCGGCCGCCTCGGCCCCCGTGGTGGCCGCAGCCTTCCATCCGACGCTGGCCCCGGTGGGCGTGCTGCTGGGTACGGTGGGCTATGCCACCGGCACCGGGCTGGCGTATGTCACCGGCCTGATCCTGAAGTGGATGGCCGGCGCCTGAGTCCTGGCCGGACGATCCTGTTGCGGGTTCGCGGCGTGCGCCGCGAACCCGCTCTGCCAGTGTAGAGCCGAGCCCGCGCTCGGCTTTCTTTTGCCTGCTGAAAGGCAGGCCTGGCCCTCAGCAGCAGCGCCCGCCGTTGCGTCCGCCGTAACGCGCTTCCTGGCGCTCGCGGAAGAACGTCTTGTAGTCCATCGGCTCCTGGTCCGGGTGCTTATCCAGCATGTGCCGGACGTAGTTGTCGTAGTCAGGAATGCCGCAGCACAGTCGTGCTGTCTGCACCAGGCGCCGCCAGATGCGGCGGTGCGCCTGGTACTGGCCGGCGGGAACCAGTTGCGTGCTCATCACAGATCCACCATTTCATGCGGCTTCAGCGCCACGTACGGGGTCTCGCGGTCGCTGCGCTGCGGGTTGCGGCGTGCCGCCAGGATGGTCTTGATCGAATACACCAGCACCGCGCCGACCACCAGCAGGAACAGCGCGGTCAGGCCGGTGTTGACGTAGGCGTTGACCACGATCTGCTTCATCTGCGCCACCGACTTGGCCGGTGCAGTGATCGTATCGCTGGCGAGCGCGGCCTGGAACTTGTGTGCCTGCGCCAGGAAACCCTGCGCCGGGTTGCTGTCGAAGATCTTGATGAAGCCGGCGTAGGTGGTGCAGATCAGCAGCCACACCGCCGGTACCGCAGTGACCCACGCATAGCGGTCACGCTTCATCTTGAACAGCACCACCGTGCCCAGCATCAGCGCGATGCCAGCCAGCATCTGGTTGGAGATGCCGAACAGCGGCCACAGCGTCTGGATGCCGCCGAACGGATCGACCACGCCGGTGTAGAGCAGGTAGCCCCACAGCGCCACGCAGCCGGCGGTACCGATGATGTTGGCGGTCCACGACTCGGTCTTCTTCAGGGCCGGCACGAAGTTGCCCAGCAGGTCCTGCAGCATGAAGCGCCCGGCGCGGGTACCAGCGTCCACCGCGGTCAGGATGAACAAGGCTTCGAACAGGATCGCGAAGTGGTACCAGAACGCCATCATCGCGTCGCTGCCACTGGGAATCGCTTCGTGCAGGATCTGCGCTATGCCTACCGCCAGCGTCGGTGCACCACCGGCGCGGTGCAGGATGGTGGGTTCACCGATGGCGGCCGCGGTCGCGGTCAACTGCTCGGGGGTGATGGTGAAGCCCCAGGTGTTGGTGATGTAGTGCGCCGCCGAGGCTGCATCGGCACCGATCACGGCGGCCGGGCTGTTCATCGCGAAGTAGATGCCCGGATCGATGATCGAGGCCGCCACCAGCGCCATCACCGCCACGAACGATTCCATCAGCATGCCGCCGTAGCCGATGTAGCGCATGTGCGCTTCATTGGCCAGCAGCTTCGGCGTGGTGCCGGAGGAGATCAGTGCGTGGAAACCCGAGACCGCACCGCAGGCGATGGTGATGAACAGGAAGGGGAACATGCCGCCCTTCCACACCGGGCCATCACCGCTGGCGGCGAACTGGGTCAGTGCCGGCATCTTCAGTTCCGGCATCACCACCAGGATGCCGATGGCCAGCGCGATGATGGTGCCGATCTTGAGGAAGGTCGACAGGTAGTCGCGCGGGGCCAGCAGCAGCCACACCGGCAGCACCGAGGCGACGAAGCCGTAGCCGATCAGCATCCAGGTGATCTGGGTACCGGTGAAGGTGAATGCCGGGCCCCACACCGGGTCGGCGGCGACCTTGCCGCCGTACCAGATCGCGGCCAGCAGCAGGATCAGGCCAACCACCGAAATTTCGCCGATCCTGCCGGGGCGGATGTAGCGCATGTACACGCCCATCAGGATCGCGATGGGCATCGTCGCGATCACCGTGAACATGCCCCACGGGCTTTCGGCCAGCGCCTTGACCACCACCATCGCCAGCACCGCCAGGATGATGATCATGATCAGGAACGCACCGAACAGGGCGATGGTGCCGGGTACCTGGCCCATCTCCTCGCGCACCAGGTCACCCAGCGAGCGGCCGTTGCGACGGCTGGACAGGAACAGCACCATGAAGTCCTGCACCGCACCGGCCAGCACCACGCCCACCACCAGCCACAGCAGGCCGGGCAGGTAGCCCATCTGCGCGGCCAGCACCGGGCCGACCAGCGGGCCGGCGCCGGCAATGGCGGCGAAGTGGTGGCCGAACAGCACGTGCTTGTTGGTCGGCACGTAGTCCAGGCCATCGTTGTTGATCACCGCCGGGGTGGCCCGGGTCGGATCCAGCTGCATCACCTTGTTGGCGATGAACAGGCTGTAGAAGCGGTAGGCGACCAGGTACAGCGAGACCGCGGCCACCACGATCCACAGTGCGTTGATGTGCTCGCCGCGGCGCAGGGCGACGGTGCCCAGACAGAATGCGCCGAGCAGGGCGAGTGCCGCCCAGCCCAGTTTGGAAAACCCTTTCATGAGGTGCTCTCTCCCGGAAAGACAGTCAAAGAGTCCTGCTTGCCCACGACAGGGTCAATTGGCACAGGACGAATCGGCGGTAGTACTTTGGTCGTACGACGGTGGCGCTGACGTGCAGCCAACATCAGGGATGGAACAATTGGTTGCGGTGCCATCCATTGGCGTACGGCCATGTGGCGTCCATCTTCAGGGGCATCCATCCCACAGGAGTCGCCATGAGCCTTCCCGAACCGGTCCGCGTGCTGCGCACCATCCGTGGCATGCCCACCTCCGACGGTGCCGGCGTGCGCCTGACCCGCGTCATCGGCGGCCCGACGCTGCCGGACCTGGACCCGTTCCTGCTGCTCGATGAATTCGGCACCGACCGGGCCGAGGACTACATCGCCGGCTTCCCGGAACACCCGCACCGCGGTTTCGAGACCGTCACCTACATGCTCGACGGACGCATGCGGCATCGCGACAACCATGGCAACGAAGGCCTGTTGACCCCGGGCAGCGTGCAGTGGATGACCGCTGGCCGCGGCCTGGTGCACTCGGAGATGCCCGAGCAGGAAAGCGGGCAGATGCGTGGATTCCAGCTGTGGGTGAACCTGCCGGCGAAGGAGAAGATGACCGAGCCGAAGTACCAGGAGTTCGCGCCCGAGCGCATTCCCGTGGTGCAGCCGGCAGCCGGCGTGGAAGTGAAGGTGATCGCCGGCTCGGTCGACGGCACCCGCGGCCCGATCGTGCAGCCGGCCACCGAGCCGCTGTATCTCGACATCACGTTGGCGCCCGACCGGGCCTGGACTTACACGCTGCCGGAAGGCCACAACGCCTTTGCCTATGTATTTGAAGGCGGACTGACGGTGGGTGAACAGGACGCCGCCCGTGATGTTGCGCGCCAGGAGCTGGCGGTGCTGGGCGGCGGCGAACAGCTGCATGTTTCGGCCGGCAGCGAAGGCGCGCGGCTGATCCTGGTGGCCGGGCGTCCGTTGCGCGAGCCGGTGATGCGGCACGGCCCGTTCGTGATGAACACGCGGCAGGAACTGATGCAGGCCTTCGTCGATTTCCAGGAAGGCAGGTTCTGAGGTAGTGCCGGCCGCCGGCCGGCACCTGCTTTTGATCAGGACCGAAGGGTTTGCCGGCCGGCGGCCGGCACTACCTGCCGATCGAGGTGCATTGCGGGGATGCTGCCAGGCAGTCATCCCGTCACCTTCAGCGCCCGGCGGCCACGGCCGAAGGGGTCAGGCTCATGCCCTGCGCCAGCTGCTGCAGTGAGCTCAGTTCCTGCGCGCTGTCCGGATACAGCGCAATCTGCGCATAACGCCCTTTGTCGATCTTGACCACGCTGATGCGCCGTTCGGCATATCCCGGCGGTTGCTGGCCGCCCAGGTCGGGCTGGTACCAGTACAGTGATTCACCGCCGAAGCTGCCTTTTTCCTGGCGCAGCGAGCGGCTCAGCGGAATTGCGGGGTCACGCGCGCTGAGCATCAGGCTCAGTACTTCGCGGCCATCAGGGGTGCTGGCGCGGCAGACCAGGAAATCGGCCTGCACCTGCTGCTGCCACTGCAGGCCACTGCTGGCTGGCAGCGAAGGACATTCGGACGGCGCCTGCGCGGCGGCCTGGGCCGCAGCGAACAGCAGGCTCGACAACATGACAGGCACGAACTTCATGCATCCCCCAAGGTGATGAGTTGTTTGGCTCCGCCAGCAGGGCCGGCGGCCGTGGCATCCCATCCCCGGATGCCGCCCCATCCGGCATGTGCACGGACGGTCAACTCAACCTTAACGGAACGTGAGCAATCGCACAATTCGCGGTTACAGAAGTAACCATTGCGGCCGAGGGTCGGCCGCAATGGGAGTCGCGAGGATCAGCGGTCGCTGCCGATCCACTTGTAGATCAGGCCGCCGATCGCGCCGCCCAGCAGGGGAGCGACCCAGAACAGCCACAGCTGGCTGACTGCGCCGCTGCCGGCAAAGAAGGCCACGGCGGTGGAGCGGGCCGGGTTCACCGAGGTGTTGGTGACCGGAATGCTGATCAGGTGGATCAGGGTCAGCGACAGGCCGATCGCCAGCGGGGCGAAACCGGCCGGTGCCTTGCCGTGGGTGGAACCCATGATCACGATCAGGAACACTGCCGTCAGCACCACTTCGCACAGGAAGGCGGCTGCCACGCTGTAGCCGCCGGGCGACAGCGCGCCATAGCCATTGCTGGCGAACGCACCCGCCTGGCTGCCATCGATGGCGAAGCCAGTGGCGCCGGAGGCGATCTGCAGCAGGATGAAGCCGGCCAGCAGGCCGCCGGCAACCTGGGCGATGATGTAGGGCACCAGATCCCTGGTCGGGAAACGACCACCGGCCCACAGCCCGACGCTGACTGCCGGGTTGAAGTGCGCGCCGGAGATATGGCCGAACGCATAGGCGCCGGTCACCACGGTCAGGCCGAAGGCCAGCGCCACGCCGAGGAAACCGATCCCCAGCGGATTGCCGTCGCCACCGAACTTGGCGGCCAGCACCGCACTGCCACAGCCACCCAGAACCAGCCAGAACGTGCCGAGGAACTCGGCGGACAAGCGTTTACCCATGCTCATGTGTTGCACTCCTTTGACGGTCGAAAGTGTGATTTATGTCACATTTCAATGATCAGCGGGTGACTGTAGCGTCAACGCCGGGTGCAGGGATACACCTTCAGATGTGTGCAACACGCGATGTTCAGTACTGCGGAAGTGGGATGAATTCCTTGTCGTCGCCCGGAATGGTGCCGAAGCGGCCGGCTTCCCAGTCGTGCTTGGCCTGCTCGATGCGCTCCTTCGAGCTCGACACGAAGTTCCACCACAGGTGGCGCGGGCCATCCAGCGGCTCGCCACCGAACAGCATCGCCTTCACCTGCGTCTTCGCGCGCAGGCGGCCGCGTGCACCGGCTTCGGGGATCACCAGGTGCTGCGCGGGAATATCCACGCCATCCAGCTGCGCGTCGCCCTCGAGGATGTACAACGCGCGCTCGCGGTGGCCATCGTCGATATCGATTTCCGCATCGGGGTCGAGATCGATTGCCACGTTGAGGGTGTCGGCGAACACCTTCACCGGCGATTCCTCGCCGTACGCACGGCCGGCGATCACCCGCAGCCACGCGCCGTTGCGACGCTGCTCGGGCAGGGTGGCAGCGGCATGGTGGTAGAACGCCGGCTCGATTTCCTCGTGCGACTTCGGCAGCGCGACCCAGGTCTGCATGCCGTGGATCGGGTTGTCATGGTCGCGGTCCGGTTGCGGCGTCCGCTCGGAATGGGCGATACCGCGGCCGGCGGTCATCCAGTTGACGTCACCGGGACGGATCACCTGATCCGAACCCAGCGTGTCGCGGTGGCCGATCGCGCCCGACCACAGGTAGGTGACGGTGGCCAGGCCGATATGCGGATGCGGGCGCACGTCGATGGCGGTGCCGGGGTGCATGAGTGCCGGGCCCATCTGGTCGACGAACACGAACGAGCCGATGCTGCGCGCCTGCAGGGTGGGGACGGCGCGACGGACTTCCAGGCCGCCGATGTCGTGCACGCGCGGGGCGATGATGGTGGTCATGCGGGCGTTCTCGCTGGCAGGGATCAGGTGGTGAGCATCGCATGCAGCTGTGACGGGCACATGCCCCGTATGGGTAACAGGGTGTTCCAGCCAACGGCGCAGCCCCTCGTGGCTGTGGGGTTGGTTGCGTAAAGCAAAAGCCGCGCTTGGCCGGGCGGGGTGGGTTCGCGGGGGACGCCGTGAATCCGTCCCTGGAGGCTTGGCCGCGGCATCCATGCCGCGGACACCCCCGCGGACCCACCCCGCCCGGCCTCTGACAGTTTCCGTGTGCGTCCAGCCACGGAGAAGAAAAAAGAAAATCAAAATCAAACGCCGGTCGCTTCGCTCCTGGTGACGAGCAAGGTCGACACCCATCAGTTTGTAGTGATCCACACCGATATCGAGATTCACCGACCGTTGCCGGGAAACTGTCAGGGGTGGGGCGGGGGGGGGGGGGGCGGGCGGGGGGGGCGGCCGGGGGGGGGGGGGGGCCCCCGCGGGGGGGGGGGGGGGGATGGTAAGAGACGCGCCCACCCCCCCCCCCCCAAAAATAAAG
>NZ_JCACKF010000038.1:0-38734 GCF_059505245.1 Stenotrophomonas sp. | reverse complement strand
GCGGGGGGGCGGAGCCGTTCACCCCGGCCGGCGCCGGTGCGGCATGGTCGGGCGGGCCGCGGGCCGCCAATCCGCTATGGGGGGTTGGCCGCCCCGCGCCCGGCACTACCAGAACCCGCTTTTCGAACCTCACCGGCGCGCTGTTGCGCTGCCCGCGCTCGCAGGAAACTGTCAGGAGGGGGCGGGGGCCGCTGGACAGGACCGTTGGCGCCATGTATGGCGCCATCGAGCACCATGGAGGGGCTTTTGCGTGTCCTGACCAGGGTGCCCCGCCTCCTCCCAGCCGATAGCAGGCAGGCGCAGGAGGATCCGCCAACGCATTTCATTCCGGCGCCAGCTGGTCCATCCGTATCCGGTTGGCGAACAGCGAGAACGCCAGCATGCCGGCCAGGCCGTTCGCCCGGCTCACCCAATGCGGCAGCCAGCGCGGCGGCTTCAGCACCCCCGCCTCGAACAGCGGCGCGAACGCGATCGCATCGGCCAGGCTCATCTTGCCGGCGAACAACCAGCGGCAGACCTGCAGGCGGTCCTCGGCCAGCATGTGCCGGAAGAAGGTATGCACCGATACCAGGCCGCGCAGGTACACCGTGTCCTTGGTGAAGGCCAGGCCGCCACTCGGCGGCACGCCACGGAACACGCGCTGGGCCGAAGCGAAACTCTCTTCCGCGTTCTGCCCGGCATCGCAGAAATAGCGGAACACTTCGATGAAATCAGCGCCTTCGCGTGCCATCGCAATCGCTTCGGTACGCAGGCTGATGCGTTTCAGGCGCTCGATGTCGATGCTGCCGGTGATCTGCTCGGCGAAGGTCGCCAACCCTTCCTGGGTCGCCGTTACCCGTGGCGAGGACAACGCCAGGCTCGGCAGTACCGGCTGGCCGCGGCCATTCAATGCGGTCAGCGAATGCACCAGCGCTTCATGGTGGAACAGCTGCGCGCGGTCGTAGGCGCTGAAGCGCGCGCTGGTGCGCAGGCGGATGCGGGTCGGGCCGGCGGCGGCCTTGGACACCAGTTCCGGGTCGAGCTGCACCTGGATGATGCGCGATTCGAAAAACGCATCCAGATCATTCTGCAGCTGCAGCTGCAGGGCGATGGCCGAGACCGGCACCTGCTCTTCCGGCGCCAGCAGTTCGTGGTCCAGTTCGGCGGCAATCTGTATGAAGTGGCGCGCCGCGTCGCGCGTGCTCGGGCCATTGCCCGGCAGCGGCTGCTCGGGGGCGCCGAACAGCTGCACCGAACAGGTATCAACGGCGGCGGTGCCCAGTCCTTCCAGCAGCTGCGCGGCCAGGTCCCAGCTCTGCGCTGACTGCCGCACGTAGTGGCCCAGCGGATGAGTGTCGTCGCAGTCGGCTGCGATCGCGGCCAGCGCGCGACGTTCTTCGCTGAAGTCCAGCCGGGGGTAATCCACCTTCGGCAGCACCGGCTGGCCGCGCGCCACGCTGTCCAGGAACGGTGCCTGCAGCGTTGCCGGCCAGCTGGTCAGGCCCAGCAGGCGGATGCCTCCCACGGCCTCGACCAGGCGCGCATCGAGCGCTGCATGGTGGGCCACGTCACGGTCCAGCGTCGCAGTCGGTTCCATGCGCGGACTATAACGCCCTGCCCCTGCTTTGGTAGGTGCCAACCTTGGTTGGCATCCGCCGACGGCGGGCTTGCCGACACACCCGTGCCAACCAAGGTTGGCACCTACCAGGCGCGGGCTGTTGGCACCCGCTCGAAGCAGGCAGTGGCGGGTTCATTGCAGGGGTCAGAGCCCATTGCGGCGCAATGGGATCCGACCCCGCGGTACCGATCAGCGCCTACGCGGCTTGCCTGCCGGGCGGAACTGCTGGCCCTTGCCCTTCTTGCCGCCGCGCTCCTGCGCGGTCTCGGCCTGGCGTACCGCCAGCTTGGCGGCAGCGGCAGCCACTTCTTCCTTCAGCTTGAAGTAGTTCAGCAACCGGCTTTCTTCGATCTCGCCCGCCTCGATCGCCGCACGCACCGCACAGCCGGGTTCCTGCTGGTGCTTGCAGTCGTTGAAACGGCACTGTGCGGCCAGCGCCTCGATGTCGGCGAAGCCACCTTCGGACAGCGTCTCTTCGCCGGTCGGCTTCAGCTCGCGCATGCCCGGGGTGTCGATCAGGCAGGCGCCCGTCGGCAACGGCATCAGCGCGCGGTGGGTGGTGGTATGGCGGCCACGCGAATCGTTGGCGCGCACCGCGTTGGTCTTCATCCGCTGCTCGCCAAGCAGGGTGTTGGTCAACGTGGATTTGCCGGCACCGGAGGAACCGACCAGCACCACCGTGCGGCCCGGGCCCAGCCACGGTTGCAGCACCGCCACACTGTCGGCATCCAGGCCGTTGATCGCATGCAGCGCGATGCCCTGCATCTCCAGCTCTTCCAGCACCGCCAGCGCATCCTCGCTGTACTCGGTCTGGTCGGCCTTGGTCAGCACCACCACCGGTTCTGCACCACCACCGCCGACCAGCAGCAGGTAGCGCTCGATGCGGCGCGGATTGAAGTCGGCATCCAGGCCGCAGACGATGAACACCGTGTCGATGTTGGCCGCGATCACCTGCTGGTGGTAGTGCTCGCCGGCGGCGCCACGCTTGATCGCGGTGCGGCGTGGCAGCAGCGCGACAATGCGGATGCCGTCCAGCAGCACCCAGTCGCCCACTGCAGGCCGCTCGTGGCTGGGGAAGCGCGGGCGCTGCCATTCCGGCAGCGATTCGGCCTTGATCGACGCATCCGGGCCATCGGCCACCACGTAGTGGGTGCGGTGCTGTTCGATCACCCGCGCCGGGCGGGCCTGCGGGTGCGCGGCCATCACGGCCTGCCAGTCGGCCTGCTGCGCCGGGCCCGGCCAGGGCCAACCGATGGTCTGCAGGGCGATGAAATCGGGGGTCTGGGTCATCGCCGCCATTCTACCTGCGCCGGCGCCCTGCCAGCCCAGCAATGACAAGCCCGGCACCCCTGCCATGCACTGCAGCAATTCCGGTAGGATGGAATCCCCATGCCTTTTGACGGCCCAGCCCCCATGTCCACCATCTCGCCCAAGCCCCTGGCCATCCGCGAGCGCCTTTCCGAAGTGCGCTACGAAATCCGCGGAGAACTGGCGCGGCGAGCCCGGGAGCTGGAGGCGCAGGGCCGCAAGCTGATCAAGCTCAACATCGGCAACCCGGGCAACTTCGGTTTCCGCGCGCCCGAGCACCTGCAGCGCGCGATCGCCGATGACATGGGCCGCACCGATCCATACACCCACCAGCAGGGCCTGCCGGTCGCACGCGAAGCCATCGCGGCGTACTACGCCCGCCGTGGCGCACCGGATGCGCACCCCGACCGTGTGTTCGTCGGCAACGGCGTCAGCGAACTGATCGACCTGTCGCTGCGCGCATTGCTCAACCCGGGCGACGAAGTGCTGGTGCCCTCACCCGACTACCCGCTGTGGTCGGCCTCGACCATCCTCAACGATGGCCGCCCGGTGTACTACCGCTGCGCCGCCGAGAACGGCTTCCAGCCGGACCCGAGCGAGATCGAGACGCTGGTGTCCTCGCGCACCCGCGCCATCGTGCTGATCAACCCGAACAACCCCAGCGGCGCCAGCTACCCGCGTGAACTGCTCGAGCGCGTGGTCGAGATCGCGCGCCGCCACAACCTGCTGCTGCTGGTCGATGAGATCTACGACCAGATCCTGTACGACGATGCGGTATTCCAGCCGGTCGCGCCGCTGGCCGGCGACCACCCGTGCCTGACCTTCAGTGGCCTGAGCAAGGTGCACCGTGCCTGCGGCTGGCGCGTGGGCTGGGCCCACCTCAGCGGCGACGACGCGCGCCTGGGCGACTTCCGCGCCGCGCTGGACCTGCTCGGCGCGCTGCGCCTGTGCGCCAACGTGCCGGGCCAGTACGCCATCGAAGCCGCGGTGAACGGCCCGGACACCATCTCCGAACTGTGTACCCCGGGCGGCCGCCTGTATGAAACCCGCCGCGCGGTGATCGAAGCCTGCGAAGCCAGTGAGCACCTGTCGCTGGTCGCGCCGGCCGGTGCGCTGTACGCGTTCCCGGCCGTGGTCGGTGCCGCCGCCAAGGGCTTCGACGACCACAACTTCGCGCTGGACCTGATGAACAATGAAGGCGTGCTGGTGGTACCGGGTTCCAGCTTCAACGTGCCCTACCGCCATCATTTCCGCGTGACCCTGCTGCCGGAAGCCTCGGTGATGCGCGATGTGTTCGCCCGCATCGACCGCGTGCTGGCCCGCCGTGCCGAGGACGCGACCAAGGTCGTACCGTTGAAGCCGCGCCGTTCGGTGGCCTGAGCCGTGGCGCTGTCCTACCTGGCGCTGGGCGATTCGTACACCATCGGAGAAGCCGTTGCCGTTGAAGGCCGCTGGCCACACCAGCTGGCCACCGCCCTGCGTGCGCAGGATGTGGCGCTGGCCGACCCGCAGACCATCGCCACCACCGGCTGGACCACCGACGAGCTGGACGCCGGCATCGATGCGGCGGTACCGCAGGGCCCGTTCGATTTCGTCAGCCTGCTGATCGGCGTCAACAACCAGTACCGCGGCCGCCCGCTGGACGAGTACCGCGTACAGTTCCAGGCCCTGCTGCAGCGGGCGATCGGCTTTGCCGGTGGCCGCCCCGGGCGTGTGCTGGTGCTGTCCTTCCCCGACTGGGGTGCAACCCCGTTCGGTATCGGCAGCGGCCGTGACCTGGCCGCGATCGAGATCGAGACCGACGAATTCAACGCGGCCGCTGAAGTGATCTGCACCCAGCAGGGCGTGGCCTTCGTCGACATCACCGACATCAGCCGTGACCACGGTGGCGACCCGGCGATGATCGCCGACGACGGCCTGCACCCTTCAGCACGGATGTACGCGCTGTGGAGCGCGCGCGCGCTGCCGGTCGCCGCCCACCTGCTCGGCGGAACGGACTGACCCGATGGATGGCACGCCACGGAACGGCCAGCCCCTGCCCTGCACACCCTTGAGCGCCGCGCAGGCCCGCGCGATCGCCGAGGCATTCCGCCCCGCACACGCCTGGGCCAGCCGCCGCGACTACTACTACACCCGCAGCAAGCTGGGCAGCGACCCGCTGTATGACGGCGTGCTGCAGCACCTGCCTGGCGACGGGCAACCCGTGCTGGACCTGGGCTGCGGGCTGGGCCTGTTCGCCCACGTGCTGCGCCAGCGCGGTGGCTCCCAGCCCTACCGGGGCGTGGACGTGGATGCCGGCAAGATCGCCCGCGCCCAGCGTGCCGCCACCGGCCTGCCCGCTGTGCGCTTCGACTGCCTGGACGTGCAGGCGCCGCTGCCGGCGCAGGCCGGGCATGTGCTGTTGCTGGATGTGCTGCAGTACCTGGACGCGGGCCCACAGCAGGCACTGCTGCGTGAGGCCAGTATGCGGGTCGCTCCCGGCGGCCGCCTGCTGCTGCGCACGCCACTGGCCACCGGCGATGGCCGCGACCGCACCACGCGGGTGGCGGACCGGCTGGCCTGGCTGGTCGGCTGGATGGGCACGCGGCCGCGCCACTACCCCGACCCGCAGGTGCTGCAGGCGACACTGGCCGAGGCCGGATTGAAAGTGACGGCGCCGCGCCCCCTGCACGGGCGCACGCCGTTCAACAGCTGGTTGCTGGTGGCCGAACGCCCCGCGTTGTAGCGCCGAGTGCAGCATGTGCCGGCGCTACGCTACAGGATGATCGCCAACCCTTGTAGCGCCGAGCCCATGCTCGGCTGCTCCACACCACCAGGGCCCGGCGTTACGGAACCGGCAGCCGCGCCTTCAGCCCCCGCTCGTCCAGCGCCTGCAGCACGCGTTCGATGATCGCCAGGTTGTGGCCGTGGGCGGCCCCCTCATGCAGCAGCACGATGGCGCCCGGGCGCAGGTCCGGCAGCAGCCGCGACAGCACGCCCTCCGGCGTGCAGCCGACACCGTCGTAGCCACGGGCGCTCCAGCCCACGCGCACCAGTCCCAGCGCCTTCAGCACCGGCGCCACGAACGGATTGGTCATGCCCACCACCGAACGGTACCAGCGCACCGGGCGGCCGCTTACCGCCTGCAGCGCATGCTGGCAGCCCTCGATCTCGGCACGCATCGCTGCCGGGCCCAGCCGCCAGAAGCGCGCCTGCGGATGGCTGTGGCTGTGGTTGCCCAGGTCGTGGCCGCGGCGCAGGATCTCCTGCACCAGCTCCGGCTGTGCCAGCGCACGCTCGCCCACCAGGAAGAAGGTGGCGCGGGCCTGGTAGCGGTCCAGCAGGTCGAGCACCGCACGGGTCTCCGGGCCGGGACCGTCATCGATGGTCAACCAGACGCTGTTGCCGGCCTCTCCCATCCGGCTCAGCACCGGCGCGTAGAAGCGGCTGTTGGGCAGGAATACCGGCACCAGGAACAGTGCGTGGCTGGCCACCATCACGGGCAGCCCCCAGTGCCAGCCGGCCAGGGCCCAGACCAGGATCACGGCCAGCTGCGACGCCACCAGCCAGGGCAGCCAGCGCCAGGGCCGGGTCGGGATGCGATGCAATGTTCCTGCGTTGCTCATCCCCCATGATGCCATGAGGGGTAGAATTGATGATTCGAATTCCCGGAACCCCGACGTCCATGTCCCTCGATCCCGCTCTGCGTTCGCGCATCGAATCCATCCTCAACGCCAACCGCGTCGTGCTGTTCATGAAGGGCCAGCCGTCGATGCCGCAGTGTGGTTTCTCGGCCAAGGCCGTGGGCGCCCTGCAGGACCTCGGCGTCGAGTTCGCCCACGTCAACGTGCTGGCCGACCAGGAAATCCGTGAAGGCATCAAGGCCTATGGCGACTGGCCGACCATTCCGCAGCTGTACATCGACGGCGAACTGGTCGGCGGCAGCGACATCGTGCTGCAGATGGCTGCCAGCGGCGAGCTGAGCAGCGTGCTGGGCCTGGCCGCGCCGGACCGTACCCCGCCGAGCATCACCGTCACCCCGGCGGCCGTGGAAATGCTCAAGGGCGCGCTGGCCGATGCCCCGGGCGCTGCTCTGCAGCTGTCCATCGACGCCGGTTTCCAGCCGAACTTCCAGCTGGCCCCGCACGACGAAGGCGCCATCGCCGCCGAGTCCAACGGCCTGCGCGTGCAGTTCGACCTGGCCAGCGCCCGTCGCGCCAACGGCATCACCATCGACTGGGTGGACGACATCCGCGGCAAGGGCCTGGCCATCGACAACCCGAATGCGCCCAAGCCGGTGCAGGAAATCAGCGTGCGCGATGCCGACGACCTGGTGCGTGCCGGCAACATCACCCTGGTGGACGTGCGCCCGGCCGACGAGCGTGAAATCGCCGCCGTGGGCGTGCCGTTCAAGACCTTCGACGGCAACGGCCGCGCCGCGCTGGAAGCCCTGCCCAAGGACACCGCGCTGGCCTTCATGTGCCACCACGGTGGCCGCAGCGCGCAGGCCGCCGAGCAGTTCCGCGCCCTGGGCTTCACCAAGGTGTTCAACGTCACCGGCGGCATCAACGCCTGGTCGGAAGACGTCGACAACGGGGTGCCGAAGTACTGATTGAAGGCCCGGGGTCAGGGCCCTTTCCTGAGGAAAGGCGATCTGACCCCTAAAAAGGGGACGGAGGGGATTAAGTCGTTTGTGGCAAAAACGACTTAATCCCCTCCGTCCCCTTTTTCTTAGCCGGCGAAACCGCCTTCGGCCAGGTAGTCCAGCTCTTCCGGTGAGGGAATGCGACCCAGTACGGCGTTGCGGTGCGGGAAGCGACCGAAGCGGCGGATGATGTCGCGGTGCAGCTCGGCGTACTGCAGGTATTCCTTGTCGCCCAGCACGTCGAACATCGCCACCGAGCGGTCCTGGTCCAGCGGATCCTCGGAGTGCTCGAACGGCAGGTAGATGAAGGCGCGCAGCTTGGGCACCAGCTGCAGGTCCAGGCCTTCCTCGATGGCGCGCATGGCGTAGTGCCGGGCCAGGCCATCGGTGGCGTAGGAATGGGCGCTACCGCGGAAGCAGTTGCGCGGGAACTGGTCCAGCAGCAGCATCAGCGCCAGTGCGCCCTCGGCACTGCCCAGCCAGTGTTCGCGCGCGCGCGAGGCGGCTGCGAAATGCTCATCCAGGAACAACTGGCGGAACTGCGCGTCGAACGCATCATCGCGGGCGAACCACTTCGCAGGGCCCGCCTCTTTCCAGAATTCCACCACGTGCGCGGCAACGTCCATCACCTACTCCCCAGGGCCGGCGCGCCGCGCCAGGCCATCATCATCATTCGTCGAAGCGCAGGTGGCGGACCGACTTGCCGTTGCGCCGGATAAGCTTAAGCGCCTCGATACCGATCTGGATATGGTTTTCCACGAACTGGGAGCTGACCTTGGCATCGGAGGCCTCGGTCTTGACCCCATCGGGGATCATCGGCTGGTCCGACACCAACAGCAGTGCGCCGCTGGGAATGTGGTTGGCGAAGCCAGCGGCGAACACGGTGGCGGTTTCCATGTCGATGGCCATGCAGCGCATCGCCCGCAGCCGCTCCTTGAACGCCTCGTCGTGCTCCCAGACCCGGCGGTTGGTGGTGTAGACGGTACCGGTCCAGTAGTCGTGGCCGAGATCACGGATCATGGTCGAGACCGCACGCTGCAGCGCGAACGCCGGCAAGGCCGGCACTTCCGGCGGCAGGTAGTCGCCCGAAGTGCCCTCACCGCGGATCGCTGCGATCGGCAGCACCAGGTCACCCAGCTGGTTCTTGCGCTTCAGGCCACCGCACTTGCCCAGGAACAGCACCGCCTTGGGCATCACCGCCGACAGCAGGTCCATGATGATCGCGGCATTGGGGCTGCCCATGCCGAAGTTGATCATGGTGATGCCATCGATGGTGGCGCTGGCCATCGGCCGGTCCAGGCCGATGACCGGGGCGCCGGTCAGCGCGGAGAAGGTGTGCAGGTAGCCGCCGAAATTGGTCAGCAGGATATGCTGGCCGAACTGGTCCAGCGGAACGCCGGTATAACGCGGCAGCCAGTTGTCGACGATTTCCTGTTTGCTCTTCATGCCCGGTCCGGTTCTGCAGGGGCGCCATTGTAGGCAACGCTGCGCCTGCCCTGCCACACAAAGAGAAGGGGCGGCCCAACGGCCGCCCCTCCTGGTTTCCCTGCGGGAGCCGGTGGCTCAGAAACGCACCGACCAGCGCAGGTTGGCACCGTGGTCACGGCTTTCGTCGCCGAACTGGCCGCTGTAGCTCAGTTCCAGCTGCTGCTTGGCGGTCAGCCAGGCCGAGAGGCCCAGTTCGGCCACCACCGCGCTGTCGGCGATGGGTGCACCGTTGACGACGAAGCTGTCGCCGCCGGTGGCAAAGCCCAGGCGGGCCGACGGGTTACGGTCGCCGCTGGCGTGGCGGTACGCCACCGCGCCGCGCACGTGCAACCAGCTGTCCTGCTGGAACGAGGCCTTCAGGCCCTTGTCGAAGCGCACGCCGGCCGTGGCCAGGGTGGTGCGCACGTCGTCCACCGAACCCTGCAGGGCCGCAGCACCGCCACGCTCGTTCACGTGCTTGGTGTCCACTTCCACGCGGGCCACCTGCACGTACGGCTCCAGGCCGGCCTCGCGGCCACCGAAGCGGTAGGCCGCTTCGATGAAGGCCTGGCGGGTACGCGCGTCGTAGCGGGCGCTCAGGGTGTCGCTGTAACCGGCGAACGCCAGCTCACGGGTGCTGTCCACATCGTGTTCGCTCCATGCCAGGCCGCCACGCAGGCCGAAACCGCCCCAGTTGTGGCTGGCGTAGGCGCCGAAGTGGGTGTTGTCCACCTTCGACCTCGCACGGCGGCCTTCGCCCTGCTTCACGTCGGTGCGGCCGGTACCGGCCAGCACGCCCACCTGCCAGCCGCCGAACTCGCGGTCGGCACCGACCAGCAGGCCGTTGCTGTTGGCTTCGGTGCGGGCGGTGTTGGTGTTGCCGTCCAGCGTGGTGCTGCCGGCCAGGGCCTGCACCCACACACCGCTGGCGTCGCCGCCTTCGGCACCCGGTGCAGCGGCACCGGCACGGCGGGCCAGCGCGGCATCACGCACGTAGCGGCTGCCTTCCAGCAGGGCCGCGCTGGTGGCGGCATGCAGTTCGCCGCTGAGGCTGTCCAGTGCGCTGCCCACCTGTTCCGGGAACAGCATGGTCAGCGGACGCGGCAGGCCCTGGTTGACCGCCAGACCGTCGACCACGGTGGCCACGGCCAACTGGTTGGCGGTGGTGGCCGCGGTAGCCAGCGCGTTGCCGCGGGTCACTTCAATGCGCGCGCCGGCGGCGGAGTAGGCCAGGCCGAACTGCAGGAAGGGCGAGAAGGCGCTGAAATCGGTGCTGGCGAACCGACCGTTCACGCCGCCGTCGGCCTGGATGAAGTTGAACTGCTCGCCCAGGTAGTAGGTGCCCGGTTCCGGCAGCGCCACCAGGGTGCCGCCCAGGGTGGCGGTGCCGGTCACGTGCAGCTGGTCGCTGCGGCTGCCCGGGGCCACCTCGGCCTGGTACACGCCAGTGGCGGTCTGCACATAGTCACCGTTGATGGTGAGCGTGCCGATGGAGTTGCCCGGAGCGATGATGCCGGCCACGGTGGTGTTTCCCAGCTGGCCCACGCCCTTCAGCGTGCCCTTTTCACCCACGAAGGTGCTGCCGCCGGTCTGCACGCCGTTGAAGGACACCACGCCGCCGGTGACGGTCAGGTCCGAGCCGTCCAGCACACCGGTGGCGGTGATGCGGCTGCTGCCGCCCAGGCTGTTCAGCGCTGTGTTCTGCAGGGTGCCGTTCAGCAGGAAGGTTCCGCCGGTCACGTCCACGGCGCTGGTCAGCGTGTTCACGCCGTCCAGTTCCAGCACGCCTTCGCGCACCACCGCGCCGTTGAAGCTGTTGTCGCCGCTCAGGCGCAGCCAGCCGATGCCGCTCTTGGTCAGTTTGCCCGGGCCGCCGATGTCATTGGTCCAGTCGTCCCATGCATCACCTTCCCACACCTTCAGGCCGCCGGCCTTCTGGTTCATCACCACATCGGTGTCCACGCGCAGCGAGCCGTAGCCTTCGACGGCCGCAGCCAGGTTCATCAGGCCCCAGCCGTAGACATCGTCCACGCCTGCAGCACCCAGGTCGGTGGCGGTGGTCAGCAGCACGTCGCGCACCTGCGCGCTGTCCAGGTACGGGAAGCGCTCGAACAGCAGGCCCAGCGCGCCGGTGACGTGCGGGGCGGCCATGGACGTGCCGCTCAGTTCCTCGTAATCGGACGACGGGGTCTGGCTGATGATGTCCACCACCAGGTTGCCATTGTCATCGTAGAAATCACCTTCGATCACCGAATCGGGACCGTACACGGTCGAGTTGATGTTCGAGCCGGGCGCGGCGAGGCACCAGTTCGCCGCCAGGCCACAGCGCATCGAGCGGTTGCTCAGCTCCAGGTCCTGATTGACGTTGACCACGGCCAGCCAGTACGGCTCGACGTCGGCGACGGCGCGCGGCAGCGAGGCGTACATGCCGGCAATCGGCGCTTCTTCCGGCGAAGTGTTGGGCGAATCGGTGTTGCCAGCGGCCCATACCTGGATCAGGCCGCTGCTGCGCGAACCTTCGGCCATCGCAGCCAGACTGGCGGCGAACACCGGGTGCGACTGGTACATGTCCAGGTCTTCCGCTGTGGTCGGCTCGTTGGCCAGGCCCCAGCTGTGGTTGATGGCGCGCACACCCTGCTCGTTCATCTGCGCATACAGCTGCGGGTAGATCGAATCGTCGGCCTGGATCGCGGCGATGGTCTGTTCGTCCAGATACAGGGAACCGCCGATATTCACCACCGACAGGTAGGTGGCGCTGTTGGAGAACAGGCGGGCCACGCTCAGGTCGGCGCCGAAGGCAACACCGTGGGTGCCGTGGCCATCACGGTTGGCGGCGATGGTGCCCGACACGTGGGTACCGTGCACGTTGTAGCTCAGGCCTTCGTAGAAGCCATTGCGCTCCAGCAGATCGGCATAGTCCGGGTCGAGCAGCTGGTAGGACACGGCCACCTGGCCACCGTCGCTGGCGAAGCAGGCGTCCGGGCCACTCAGCACTTCGCGCGCGCACAGGCTGCCATCGGCCAGCACATCGGCCAGATGGATGCTGCGGTGGTCCTTGCCGGCGAACTCGTCGTGGTCCAGGCCGGTGCCGCTGTCGAACACGCCCAGACGGATGCCGGTGCCGGTCAGGCCGCGTGCGTAGGCCACATCGGCGTTGATCGCCTGCAGGCCCCAGTCGCTGTTGAATTCGGTGGTGCGCCAGCTGGCGGCATCACCCGGCTTGCCCATGATGGGTTCCGGATCGACTTCCACATCGGCGGCGGCGACGGCCAGCGACGGCGAAGCGGTGAGGACCGGTGCGGCAAACGCGGCCTGCAGGCTGCGCTGGAACTGGTAACGCGACAAGGCGTCTGCGTTGCTGTCCTGGGCCAGCGCCGGCAGAGCGGCGGCCATCAGCAGCGAGCCAACAATGGCCGAGGCCAGGGGTGAGGGGAGGATCGAGCGGCGGGAAGCGGTGGAGCGATACGACGGGAAGACAATCATCTGCAGTTACGTCCTTGATTCCTTGAAATATTTCAGGTGCAGCTCCGTCATGGAGCAATGGAAAGCACACCTCACGGCGGGTCAGCGCTCGCTGTCCCACCGGTTGGTAGCGGCAGGTGTCACAAAAAATTAATGCTTCGTTCAGAATTTTTGTATAGGGAAATCCCCACCCCTGCCCCTGCCCAAGGTCACTTGGCAAGTGGTATCGACGACGGATAGCGTCGGCGGATTCACGCGTGGGTTGGGGATCTCTGCATGGCATCGATGGTGTTGCGCGCCGCTCTTGGGCTGGCGCTGGTTTCGTTGAGCACGGCACCGGCGGTGGGCGCCTCGCGCTTCGTCGCCGATCCCTACCCCAGCACCTACCGGGCGCATCCCGATGCGCCGGTGCTGATCCAGAACGCCACCGTGCTGACCGGCACCGGCCAGCGCCTGGACAACGCCGACGTGCTGCTGCGCGAGGGCCGCATCGCCGCCGTGGGCCGCCAGCTGCAGGCCGATGCCGGGGTCACCCGCATCGATGCGCGGGGCAAGTGGGTCACCCCGGGCCTGATCGACGTGCACTCGCACCTGGGCGTGTACCCCAGCCCGGGCGTCGGCGCGCACAGCGACGGCAACGAGATGACCGCACCGGTCACCGCCAATGTCTGGGCCGAGCACTCGGTGTGGCCGCAGGACCCGGGCTTCGCTACAGCCCTGGCCGGAGGCGTGACCAGCATGCAGGTGCTGCCTGGCTCGGCCAACCTGGTCGGTGGCCGTGGCGTGACCCTGAAGAACGTGCCGGCCATCACCTACCAGGCCATGAAATTCCCGGGTGCTCCGTGGGGGCTGAAAATGGCCTGCGGCGAGAACCCGAAACGGGTTTACGGCGAAGGCAAGAACGTCGCCCCAGCCACGCGGATGGGCAACGTTGCCGGCTACCGCGCCGCCTTCATCGATGCTGCCGACTACATCGCCAAGAACAAACCCAAGCCGGCCAAGCGCAAGGGCTGGTTCGGCAGCGACAAGGGCGACAGCGCCGGTGATGCCGGCGGCAAGCGCGATCTCAAGCTGGACACGCTGGCCGGCGCGATCGAAGGCGACATCCGCGTGCACATCCACTGCTACCGCGCCGACGAGATGGCCACCATGCTCGACCTGGCCAAGGAATTCGGCTTCAAGGTGGCGGCCTTCCACCACGGCGTGGAGGCCTACAAGCTGGCCGACCGGCTGGCCGCCGACGGCGTCTGCGGTGCGCTGTGGGCCGACTGGTGGGGCTTCAAGATGGAAGCCTTCGATGGCATTCCGGAGAACATCGCACTGGTCGACCGGCCGAAGAACAGCTGCGCCATCGTCCATTCCGATTCGCCCGAAGGCATCCAGCGCCTGAACCAGGAAGCGGCCAAGGTGATCGCCGCCGCGCGCCGCGCGCACATGCCGGAGATCACGCCCGAACATGCCATCACCTGGATGACGGCCAATGCCGCCAGAGCGCTGGGCATTGAAGGCCAGACCGGCACCCTGGAGGCCGGCAAGATGGCCGACGTAGTGGTGTGGAACGGCAACCCCTTCGGTTCCTACGCGCTGGCCGAACAGGTCTTCATCGACGGCCGCCGCCTGTACGACCGCAGTGCGCCGGCAGCGACGCCGCGTTCCGATTTCCAGCTCGGCCAGGAGGTGCACTGATGGGCGCGTTGAACAAGCGTCGCCGGGCTTGGCTCGGCGCTACGGTCATGGTGCTGGTCTGCCTCTCCGCAGCTGCGCAGGCGCAGGACCTGCTGGTCCGCAACGCCACCGTACATACGGCCAGCGCGCGCGGCAGCCTGCAGCACGCCGATGTACTGGTGCAGGGCGGCATCATCCGCGCAGTCGGCAACGGGCTGTCCGCACCGGCCGGGGCCAACATCGTCGAGGCCGATGGCCGCCCGCTGACACCCGCGCTGTTTGGGGGCATCACCGAGATCGGCATCGAAGAAGTCTCCGGTGAAGCGAGCACGGTCGACAGCACGCTGAAGATCGGCGAACAACCGTTGCGCCCCGAATTCGATGTCACCCTGGCCTACAACCCGGCCTCGGTGCTGATCCCGGTGGCGCGCCTGGACGGCATCGGCTTCACCGCCCTGGGGGCCGCCACCGGTGGCGGCTTCGTCGCTGGCCAGGGCGGTGTGATGCGGCTGGACGGCAGCGCCGATCCCCTCGGGCCGCGCGCGCTGTTCCTGCGCCTGGGGTCGGCCGCAGTGGAACTGACCGGGCATTCGCGTGCGGCGCAATGGATGCTGCTGCAGCAGATGGTGGACGAGGCGCGTGGCCAGGTCGCCGCGGACTCACCGCATGCGCTGCTGACCCCGGCCGGGCGCCGCACGCTGGGCCGCTACCTGGCCGGCCAGGGCCGCATCGTGGTGGAGGTGGACCGTGCGGTGGACATCCGCCAGCTGCTGCGCTGGGCCGCCCGCGAGAAGGTGAAGATCGCCATTGCCGGTGGCAGCGAAGCCTGGCAGCTGGCACCGGAGCTGGCCGCCGCGCAGGTGCCGGTGTTCGTCGACGTGCTGTCCAACCTGCCGGCCAGCTTCGACCAGATCGGTGCAACCCTGGAAAATGCGGCACGCCTGCAACGGGCCGGCGTGGCGGTCTCGTTCGTGCAGCGTGGCGACGCCTCGCACAACGCCCGCAAGATGCGCCAGCTGGCCGGCAATGCCGTGGCCAATGGACTGCCCTGGGCCGACGGCCTGGCCGGCCTGACCCGGGTGCCGGCGCAGGCGTTCGGTGTGGCCGACCAGATCGGCAGCATCGAGCCGGGCAAGCGTGCCGACCTGGTGCTGTGGGAGGGCGACCCGCTGGACGTGGCGCACTATGCCGAACAGGTCTGGCTGGGCGGCCGGGCGATGCCGATGCGCTCGCGCCAGACCGAGCTGCGCGATCGCTACCTGCTGCGCAACGCGCAGCCCTGACCGCATTGAAGGACACCACCATGGCCACCCTGCGCTGGTATTTCGACTTCGTTTCGCCGTACTCCTACCTGCATTGGCAGAAGCTGAAGCAGCTGCCCGAGTTCCCGCGGATCCAGCCGGTGCCGATCGCCTTTGGTGCCGTGCTGCATCACCTGGGCAACCTCGGGCCGGCCGAGATTCCGGCCAAGCGCCGCTTCATCTACCGCCAGCTGCTGTGGACCGCGCAGGCCGAAGGCACACCGCTGCGGTTCCCGCCGGGCCACCCGTTCAATCCGCTGTCTGCCCTGCGCCTGTGCCTGGCCGCGGGTGGCAGCGCACGGGCGGTGGACGTGCTGTTCGACTGGATCTGGCGCGACGGCAATGCCGCCGACAGCGCCGAGGCCCTGCGCGAACCAGCCGCACGGCTGGGGATCGAGGATGTCGCCAGCGCCATCGCGACTCCCGCGGTCAAGGAGCAGCTGCGGAGGAACACCGAGGCCGCCATTGCAACCGGCGTGTTCGGCGTGCCGACCCTGGCCATCGATGGCGAACTGTTCTGGGGCAACGACGCCCACCCACTGATGGCGGCGGTGCTGGCCGACCCGGATCTGCTGCGGCAGCCCGAATGGCAGCGCCTGGCCGAGCTTCCGGTGGCCGTGCAGCGCAGTCGCTGAACAGGGCGTGCCGCGTTTCCCTCGCGCGCCACGCCAGAATTTGAGATAGATTTCACATTTCCGAACCTACAACCGCCCTGGACGGGGAGCCGCGGATGCGCATCGGAATCGTCGTCGACTCGGCCTGCGACCTGCCGCAGGACTTCATTGCCGAGCACAACATCGTGCTGCTGCCGATCACCGTACGGATCGGCGAAGCCGTGCTGGCCGATCATCGCGATGAGCAGGCCACCCTGAGCTTCCTGCACGCGCATGTGGCCGAACATGGCGCTGAAGCGGAAACCATCCCCTTCAGCGTCAACCAGATCCGCGACCTGTTCCTGCAGCAGCTGGTGATCGATTACGACCACGTGTTCTGCATGACCATCACCAAGACCCGCAGCCCGATCCACGACAACGCGCTGCAGGCCAGCTTCGCCATCCTCAACGATTACAAGCCGGTGCGGCAGGCAGCGGGCTACAACTCGCCGTTCGCGCTGCGCGTACTTGATACCCAGAACCTGTTCGCCGCGCAGGCCGTGACCGCGGTGGAGGCTGTCCGCCTGCGTGACAGTGGCGCCAGCGTGCAGCAGATCCGCGAACGGCTGGAAGAACTGGCCGGCAACGTGCACGGCTACATGATCACCCGCGACCTGTACTACATGCGCGCACGCGCGCGGCACAAGGGCGACCGCAGTGTCGGCCTGCTCAGCGCGGCACTGGGCAGTGCACTGGACATCAAGCCGGTGCTGCACGGCTACCGTGGCGAGACCGGGCCGGTGGCCAAGATCAAGGGCTTCGACAGCGCCGTGCAGAAGCTGTTCGCGGTGGTCGGCCAGCGCGTGCGTGCCGGGCTGATGACGCCGACGGTGTGCGTCAGCTACGGCGGCGAACTGGACGAGCTGCGCAGCCTGCCCGGCTATGCACAGATGAAAGAGGTCTGCGCCGGCCATGGCGTGACCGTGTACGAATCGGTGATGAGCCTGACCGGCATGGTCAACGTCGGCAAGGGCGCGGTCACCGTGGGATTTGCCGATGGGCCGCATCGGTTCGAATGAGCGCTGGCCACGGCCGGAATCTGCACATCGATTCCACCCCAACTGTGCCAGCCTTGCCGCACTTCAAGGAGAACTCCATGCCTGCGCAGTACCACATCAGCCTGCCCGATCCGTCCAAGGCCCGCGGCAACGACCCTGACCTGTCCTTCCATTCCCAGGGCGCCGCCGGTTTCGCCGAAGAGCTCCAGGATGCCCTGCGCAGCGGCACGCTGTTCGAACGCTGGAAGGCCAAGCAGCCCGACCCGGATGCGGTGGAACCGCAGTGGGGCGTGACCGACCCGGAGGCCACCGTGACCGGCGAGCAGAAGGACCTGCGCATCAACCTGGTCGCCACCACCCGCATCGACAGTGACGTGTTCAAGCAGCGCCTGCGTCTGCTGGCCGGCAGCCACTGGGAACTGCGCGACGTGCGTTGAGGCACCCGCCCGCCGGGCATGGCCCGGCGCTACCGTGCCCGTTTCGTGATCGACCCGGTGCCGATGACCATGCTCTGGTAGACGCCACCCTTGGTTGGCGCTCCAAAAAAACTGCCAACCAAGGTTGGCAACTACCGACGAACCGCCGGGCATGGCCCGGCGTTTCCCTATCGCTACCAGCCACCGCCCAGCGCGCGGTACAGCTCCACCCGCGCGATCGCGGCGGCGGCCTGGCTGTTGGCCAGCGCGGCCTGGTTGTCCAGCGCGATGCGCTGGGTGGTCAGCACGTCCAGCATGTCGACCACGCCGGCCTGGTACTGCCGGCGCGCCGCCCCCAGTGCCGTCTCGCTCTCATCCACCGCCACGTGCAGCTGCACCGTGCGCTGCTGCTCGGCACTGTAGCCATCCATGGCGTCGTCCACCTCATGCCAGGCCTGCAACACGGTACGGCGGAACTGCAGGGCCGACTGTTGCTGCTGCAGCCTGCTCAGCGCGAGGTTCGCCTTCAGCCGCCCGCCCTGGAAGATCGGCAGGCTGATCGACGGCCCGATGCTGAAACGGTGCGCGTTCCAGCCATCCAGGTCATCCAGCTGCTTGGCCTGGAAGCCTGCGTCACCATTCAAGGTGATGCGCGGCAGGAAACTGGCCTCGGCCACGCCGATGCCGGCCGTTGCCGCATGCAGTGCCGCCTCGGCACGACGGATGTCCGGGCGACGCTCGGCCAGTTCACTCGGCAGACCCACCGCCACCGCTGGCAACGCCGGCCAGTCACGGCGTACATCCTGCAGCTGCGCGTCCAGTGCCTGCGGCGGCTGTGCCAGCAGGAACGCCAGCGCATTGCGCAGCTGCGATTCGCGATGCCGCAGCGGCGCAATGCGCGCCTGCAGCGAAGCCACCTGCGCGGCCGCGCTGGACACCTGCAGCGTGCTGGCCACGCCCTGCTTCTGGCGCGCCTCGGTCAGCCGTTTGATGTCATGCGCGATGCTGAGGTTGTCCTCGGTGATCGCCAGCAGCTGCCGCGTCGCACGCAGCTGCAGGTAATCACGCGCGGTTTCCGCCAGCAGCGCGATGCGCACGGCGTGTGCATCCTCTTCGGCCATCTGCACGCGTGCGTCGGCCGCTTCCACCTGGCGCCGCACGCGGCCCCACAGGTCCAGTTCCCAGCCCAGGCCGATACCGGCCTGGAACAGCCCGTAGTCATCACGGCCGCCGTTGCCGGACGGATCATTCAGGCCCACCTCGCTGTTGCGTGCACGCACGCCACTGGCGCTCGCGCGGACGCTGGGCAGGCGATCGGCGGCGGTGATGCCGCGCGCGGTGCGGCTCTGCTGCACGCGGTTGGCGGCCAGCTGCAGGTCCAGGTTGGCCGCCAGCACCTGGTGGGCCAGCTGCCCCAGCAGCGGATCGTCGAAGCCGGCCCACCAGGCGGCGTCCTGATCGATGGCGTTGCCGGCGACAGCCCCACCCCGCCAGTGGCCGGGCAGTTCCGCCTGCGGGCGTACGAAGTCCGGGCCCATCGCGCAGGCAGCCAGGGCCGTGCACAGGGTGGCCGCAACGAAGGTGCGGAAAACGGTAATGGCGCTCATGCGCCCTCCCCGCGCTTGTGGCCCGGTCCGTGCTGCACGCTCTGCGCACGCGCGCGGCTGCCCAGGTCAACGCTGGCTTCCACCGACATGCCGGCACGCAGCTGGTCCAGCAGCGGCTGGCCCGGCTCCAGCACGATCTTCACCGGAATGCGCTGCACCACCTTGGTGAAGTTGCCGGTGGCGTTCTCTGGTGCGACTGCAGCAAAGGTGACGCCGGTGGCTGGTGCAATGCTGTCGATGTGCCCGCGCAGCGGCGTGCCCGGGAATACGTCCACCTTCAGTTCGACCTGCTGGCCGGCCTGCATGCGGGTCATCTGCGTTTCCTGGAAGTTGGCGACCACGAAGGCGCGCTTCAGCGGGACCACCGCAGCCACCGGCGTACCCGGGGTCAGGTAGGCACCGACGCGCACTGCGCGGCGACCGACCATGCCATCGATCGGCGCGCGCAGCACGGTGTGCGACAGATCCAGTTCGGCGCGTGCCTGTGCCGCTTCTGCACGCTGCACCGCCGCCTGTGCAGCCTGCACGCCCGCGCTGAGGATGTCGGTGCGCTGGCGTGCGGTCGACAGTGCGGCCTGGCCCTGCTGCAGATGCGCACTGGCCACGGCCTGCTTCGACTGCGCCTGCTGCGCGTTCTGCACTGTACCGGCGCCATCACGGGCCAGTTCGCGGTAACGCTGCTGGTCGGCACTGGCCAGGGTCAGTTCGGAACGGCTGACATCGACGCTGGCCCTGGCCTGCGCGATCAGCGAGTCCTGCTGGGCCAGTGCGGCCTGCGCATTGGCCAGCTGTGCACGGGCATTGGCAAGGTCGGCACGCGCAGCCTGCAATGCCACCTGGTAGTCGCGGTCGTCGATGCGGGCAAGCACGTCGCCGGCCTTCACCGACTGGTTGTCCTCTACCTCCACGGCACTGACGAAGCCGGCAATCTTCGGCGCTACCAGGGTGTAGTCGGCCACCACGTACGCATTGTTGGTGGTCTGGTGACCGCCATCGCGCAGCAGCAGCCACGCGCCGATGGCCAGGGCCAGCACGCCCAGGCCCAGGCCGGTGTTGAGAGTGGTTCGATTGATCGTCATGAGGGGTTCCTGCGAAAGGTTCAGGCCACGGCGCGTGGCGGATGGATGCGGGTGGGCATCCAGGCAATGAGGGGAATGAAGGCCAGCGCCACCAGTGCGACCACCCAGTACAGGTCGGCAGAAGTCAGCGCCTGTACCTGTGCATGCAGGCGCGCGCCCAGCTGCGGGCCATCGGCCAGCCACGGTTGCTCGCCAAGGCGGTCGACCAGCACGGTGGAATGGAAATGACGGCGGCCTTGGGCGATGGCATCCAGTACGCCACCGGCGAGCACCGCAGCGAAGCCCTTGACCGTGTTGAACCAGGCCGAGGCAAACGGGCCATCCTGTGGCGCCAGGCCGCCGGTGGCCAGCATCAGCAGCGGCAGCACCGCCATCGGCTGGGCAAACACCTGCAGCAGCTGCACCCACAGGAAGTTGTCGCGGATCCAGGCCACGTCCAGGTGCGAGCCCAGCCAGCAGGCCAGTGCCAGCATCGCCAGGCCGGTGGCCTGCACCCAGCGGCAGTCCACCGCGCGGATGTTCAACAGGGCCGCCACCAGCGGCAGCGCGATCACCTGTGGCAGTGCCACCCACAGCAGCATCGGTGCGGTCTGCAGCGGCCGGTAGCCCTGCACGCTGGCCAGGAAGCCGGACGGGATCGAGATCACCGCCAGCAGCACGAACAGCACGCCACCCAGCGTGACCAGCGAGTAGCTGAGATTGCGATTGGCCAACAACTGCAGCTTGAAGAACGGCAGCGGGTGGAACCATTCGTTGATCATGAACAGCACCATCAGGCCGGCACCGCCACCGATCATCAGCGTGATCATCGGCGAATCGAACCAGTTCAGCCGCGGGCCCTGCACCAGGCCCAGCACCAGCAGCACCAGCGCCGGCAGGCCGAGCAGCAGCCCAACGCCATCGAACTGGGCGAAGCGTTCCAGCCGCAGCGGGTCCTGTGGCAGGCCCCAGCCGACCATCGCCATGGCGGCCAGGCAGTACGGCACGATCTGCCAGAACGCCCAGTGCCAGCCCACCTGCTCGACCCAGAACGCGGCCAGCGGCGTGCCCATGCTCGGGCCGAACGTCGCCGTCAACGCGTAGCCGGCCAGGCCGTACAGCTTGATGCCAGGCGGCAGGAAGCGCAGCGCCACGCTCATCAGCAACGGCGGCAGTGCACCGCCGCACAGGCCCTGCAATGCACGCAGCAGCAGGAACACCTGCAGGTTCGGGGCGAGCGGGCACAGCACGCCCAGCACCATGAAGCCACCGATCATCGCCAGCGCGAAACGGCGCAGCGAGAACGTGGCGGCACACCACGGCGCGAAGGCCATCGCGCTGACCGACATCGCGCTGTAGAGGGCGACGATCCAGCTGCCGTCGTCGACGCTGAAACCCATCGCGCCACGGATGTCGGCCAGCGCGACCTTGGTGATGTTCTCGTTGAAGCCGGACACCAGCACCGCCAGCAGCACGCCACACAGGCCGACCAGAATGCGGCGATCGAGCCCGGGGGCGGCGGCAGGACGGGGCGCCGCGGCGGCCGGGACAGCGGCGGCCGGCGCACTCATCGCCAGGCGCCGATCCGTGCAGTGCACGGCATGTTGAGGGTCATTGGAATGCGCTCAGTGAAACTCCGGGGAGCGCAGTCTAGGGAGCCGGTACCCTGTGAAAAATGGCGTCGCCGGCATCCCAGGCGTGCGTCCAGCGCACGCCTGCGGGTCTCAGCGGTGGGCGTCCTCGACGCGCTCGCACATGGTCTTGATCGAACGGCGAAGCCACTGGTGCGCGGCATCGTTGTCCAGCCGCGGATGCCAGGCCTGCACGATGGCCGCGGTACGCACCGGGATCGGCAGCGGGAACAGGCGCAGCGGCAGGCGCATGCTGACGATCCGCTCCAGCATCACGCTTGGCATCTGCGGCAGGATCAGGTCTGATTCGGCCGCCGCGAAGATCGCACCGTGGAAGGTCGGGCTGATCAGCGCCACGCGGCGCTGCAGGCCGAGCGTGGCCAGGTCATCATCGATCGGCCCACGCGGCAGGCCACGGCGCGACACCGCGATGTGGTCGCACGCGGCAAAGCGCTCTGCACTGATCTCCTCGTCGAACAGTGGATGGTCCTCGCGCGCGGCGCCCATGAACGAGGTACTGAACAGGTTCTGCACCTTGGTATCGGGCGCATGCTTGCCGGCGGTGCTGATGTACAGGTCGATCCGGCCCTGCGCCATCGCATCATCGTCGGTATCGCCCTCGGGTACGAAGCGCAGCACCGCGCGCGGTGCCTGCTGGCGGAAGATCTCGCGCAGGCGACCGCCAAATCCACCGATGAAGACATCATTGGCGCGCACGCTGAAGGTTCGCTCGAGCACGCGCATGTCCACTTCACGACCGGCGTTGAAGACGCGGTGGGCCTGCTCGATCACATCGCGGACCTGCTCGCGCAGCTGCAGCGCGCGGGGCGTGGGCGCCAGACCGCGGCCGGCACGCACCAGCACCGGGTCACCCAGCGCAGTGCGGATCCGGCCCAGGGTGCGGCTCATCGCCGGCGCGCTCAGGTTCATGCGGCGCGCGGCGGCGGCCACGCTGCATTCGTCAATCAGCACGTCCAGTGCCAGCAACAGGTTCAGGTCAGGCAGGGGCATGACAGTCTCCAGTAAATCAGATGACTCTAGGGCACTTGCAACCACCGTGGGTTGCGTTCGACGCATTCATTGACTGCCGCGCACGGCATGGGTGCGCGCGGTGACATCGGCGACCATCCCCGTCCTGCCAAGGAGACATCCATGTTCACTACCCTGCTGGTCGCCCTGGATGGTGGCCCCCAGCACGCACGCGTGCTGGACCTGGCCGCCGCCATCGCCGGCCCCCACAGCCGCCTGCACCTGCTGTGCGTGCTCGACCCCGAATTCGCGCTGGCGGCCGATGCCAGCGAAGCCGATCGCACCGAGTATCCGGAAGCCGCCCGCCAGCGCTCCCGCGCCGAGGCAGTATTGGCCGAAGCCCTGGCCGAACTGCGCGAGCGCGGCGTCGATGCCATCGCGCAGATCCCCTCCGGCGATCCCGGCGAAGTGATCAGCGAGCAGGCCCGGCGCCTGAAGTGCGACCTGATCGTGATCGGCCATCGCCACCTGTCCCGGCTGGAACGCCTGTTCGAACCCTCGATCGGGCAATGGACCATCGACCACGCGCCCTGCCCCGTGCTGGTGGAAACCCGCGACCCACAACCCTAGCTGCCATGGCCTCCCGTTCCCCGTTGTTTCCCACCCGGGTCAACTACCGCGCCTTCGGTCGACAGTTCGGCCGGGGCGAACAGGCGCTGCTGGGCGCGATACGGCAGTTGCGCGACCCCGATCTGCAGGCCGATGGCCTTGCCCAGCTGAGCGGACTCGGGCTTGGCCAGGAGGGCTGCGACGCCTTCATCGGCCTGCTGCCGCTGCTGGCCACCCCCGCCGCTCCGATCGATCTGCTGCCGGCCGGCTCTCCCTTCATTGCCGCCAGTGAACTGGACCTGCTGGTCTGCCTGCTGCGCATCGCACAATGGCGGCATGCGCGGCCCCGCGAAGACGACACGCTGGCACTGTTGCGCCGGCAACTGGCACGCTGTGCGATGGCCGTGCAGGCGGCAAACCTGCCGTTGCGGCAGCGCTCGTTGTCACCGGTCGGGCTGAGGCTGCTCGATCCGACCGGCTGGTTGCGGCAGCGATAAGCCGTCGCGCCCCCCGTGTGATCGCATGCAGAGAGCTGCTCAGCAGTCCATCGTTCCGTGCGTGCTGCCCTCGTCATCCAGCACGTGCGCATGCAGGATCACCTGGTTGCGGCCAGCCCGCTTGGCGGCATACAGGCCGGCATCGGCGTCTGCCAGCAACTGATCGGCACTGGCCAGAGCCGGCGGATGCAGGTAACCCACGCCGATGCTGATACTGACCGATCCTTCCGGCAACGGCAGCGCTTCCACCGCCTGGCGCAGGCGCTCGGCCAGCGCCAGAACGCCCGACAGCGCGCTTCCGGGCACGATCACCGCAAATTCCTCGCCGCCATAACGTGCGACGCTGTCACCGGCGCGACCGGCGCTCGCCTTCAGTACCGCTGCCACGGCCTGCAGGCAGCGGTCGCCGGCGGGATGGCCGTGGCGGTCGTTGAAGGCCTTGAAATGATCGATATCCAACAGCAGCAGGCCCAGCTCGGTGCCACTGCGCCGTGCGCGGTTCCATTCGGCCAGCAGCAGCGCGTCGAACTCGCGCCGGTTGGCCACGCCTGTCAGGCCATCCTGGCGCGCCAACTGGTCCAGCGAGGCCTGCCGTTCCATCAGGTCCACCTGCAGCAGGATGCTGCGCAGGCCGAACCCCAGCGTCGCCACCACGAAACCGCTCACGGCCAGGGGCCGGGCATGGTCGACCACCAGGGTGCCCACCACCAGCAGCAGCAGCGGCAGGATCATCGGGCCCGCCGCCTGCACCGTGCGCGCCATCCGCGGATGCGGCGTCAGGACCCGCGCCGGTGCCTGGCTGAGTGCGAGCAGCGCCAGCAGCAGGAACGGCAGATCGATCAGCAGATCCGCATAGGCACCGAACGCATCACCGGAGGTGTAGTGGTTGATGTAATACGCCACCAACAGGTAGGTCGCCGCATACATCGCCAGCGCGCGGAAAAAGGTACGCCGCTCGGGAACGTCGCCGGCCAGCCAGCGCACCACCGCGAACACGGCGATGCACAGGTTCTGGATATCGAACATGCGTTGCATGTTGGACAACGCGTGGTCGTCGATGTCAACGCGGGCGGCGAACGACTGCGCGTGCACGAAGAACAGCACGCCCAGCAGCGCCGCCATGGCCGCATCGATCAGGCTGATGCTGACCCGTTCCCGGCGCGCCCTGGCCAGGATGAACACCAGGGGCACACCGTAGAGCACGTAAAGGAACAGGCTTGCGCGAGGTGTGAAATCGGCACGCCCGGCGCCCAGGGCGTCGATCATGTTGAACGCCATGCCGCCGGCCCACAGCAGCAGCGCCAATGCCGTGGCGCGCCACCCCAGTGCCGCGCGGTCGCGGCGGGCCCGCCACAGGCAGGCGGCCGCCGCCAGCAACGGGGCACCGGTCAGGAAAACGAAGGAGCCTACCCCGGCCGGACCAGGCCACAAGGCCAGCACCAGTCCATGGCACAGCACATACAGCAGCGCCAGCACTACCGGCATGCATCCCCCGATCCGCAAGGCCGTCTACGCGCACGATAGCGCGGGGCGACGCCACGAGGGTGTGATCCATCGCTGAAAAAGGGGACGGAGGGGATTAAGTCGTTTGCGGCACAGCGGCAAATGCGACTTAATCCCCTCCGTCCCCTTTTTCCCGGGGGCTCAGCCGTGCAGGGCGCGGGCGTGGTGGGCGATGTGCTCGCCGATGAAGCTGCCAATGAAGTAGTAGCTGTGGTCGTAGCCGGGCTGCAGGCGCAGGGTCAGCGGATGGCCGGCAGCGGCGCAGGCCTCCTGCAGGCGCTGCGGCTGCAGCTGGGTCTGCAGGAACTCGTCCGCCTCGCCCTGGTCGATCAGCAACGGCAGGCGCTCGCTGGCCGCGGCAATCAATGCGCAGGCGTCCCATTGCGCCCAGTCGGCCGGGTTGTCGCCAAGGTAGGCGTGGAAGGCCTTCTGCCCCCACGGAACATGGCTGGGCGCGACGATCGGCGAGAACGCCGACACGCTGCGGTAGCGCCCCGGATTGCGCAGCGCGATCACCAGCGCACCGTGGCCGCCCATCGAGTGCCCGCTGATGGCGCGTGCGCCGGTCGCCGGGAACTCCGCTTCGATCAGCGCCGGCAACTCCTGCACTACATAGTCATGCATGCGGAAGTGCTTCGCCCACGGTGCACGGGTGGCGTTGAGGTAGAACCCTGCGCCCTTGCCCAGGTCGTAGCCTTCGGCATCGGCCACGTCATCACCGCGCGGGCTGGTATCAGGCGCGACAATGATCACGCCGTGTTCGGCCGCATAGCGCTGCGCGCCCGCCTTGGTGATGAAATTCTGCTCGGTGCAGGTCAGTCCGCTCAGCCAGTACAGCACCGGCAGCGTCTGCGTTTCCGCCTGCGGCGGCAGGTACACGGCGAACTGCATGTCGCAGCCCAGCGTGGTCGAATGATGGCGGTAGACGTCCTGCCAGCCGCCGAAACAGGCGCGGTGTTCAATGCGTTCCATGGTGCTCTCCTGCGCGGCGCGTCAGCGCACGCGTGCTTCTGGTAGATGCCGACCTTGGTCGGCTTATCCACGCCCGGCGTGGACGCCTTGGTTGATCAGTTCATCCAGCTGTGCCAGCAGGCGCAGCAACGATTCGACGCCAGGCTGGCCGTCCAGGTTGCGGTACGCCGCCACCGCCACGTCGCTGCGCGGTGGCCACTGGCCGTCGGCGCGGGCTTCGTGCAGGCGCGGCAGGAATACCTGTGCCAGCCAGTGCTCGAACGGCATTTCATCAATGCCGAAGGGCGAGTCCACCACGCGCGGTGGACCCACGCCGCCCTCGACCCAGCCCAGCGCGCGCAGCGCCTGCTCGATCGGGTCGACCAGGGCCGCGCGTGGATCCTCCACACGCGGCCTGCGCAGGGCGTCGAACCAGCCCACGCCGCGGCTCAGTAGTGGACCACCGAACGGATCGACTTGCCTTCATGCATCAGGTCGAAGGCGTCGTTGATCTTGTCCAGGTCCATGGTGTGGGTGACGAACGGGGCCAGTTCGATATCGCCCTTCATCGCATCCTCGACCATGCCCGGCAGCTGGCTGCGGCCCTTCACGCCACCGAAGGCGGTGCCCATCCACTTGCGGCCGGTCACCAGCTGGAACGGACGGGTGGAGATCTCCTGGCCCGAACCGGCCACGCCGATCACCACGCTCTGGCCCCAGCCACGGTGCGCGCATTCCAGCGCCGCGCGCATCACGTTGACGTTGCCGATGCACTCGAAGCTGTGGTCCACGCCCCAGGTGGTCATTCCAACGATGACCTGCTGGATCGGCTTATCGAAGTCCTTCGGGTTGATGCAGTCGGTGGCGCCGAATTCGCGCGCCAGTTCGAACTTGGACGGATTGGTGTCCACCGCGATGATGCGGCCGGCCTTGGCCTGGCGCGCACCCTGGATCACCGCCAGGCCGATGCCGCCGAGGCCGAACACCGCAACGCTGTCGCCCTCCTGCACCTTGGCGGTGTTGTGCACCGCGCCGATGCCGGTGGTGACACCGCAACCGAGCAGGCAGACGTGCTCCGGGTTCGCTTCCGGGTTGATCCTGGCCAGCGACACTTCGGCCACCACGGTGTATTCGCTGAAGGTCGAGCAACCCATGTAGTGGTACAGCGGCTCACCGTTGTAGCTGAAGCGGCTGGTGCCATCGGGCATCACGCCCTTGCCCTGGGTCGCGCGCACGGCCACGCACAGGTTGGTCTTGCCGCTCTTGCAGAACAGGCACTCGCCGCACTCGGCGGTGTACAGCGGAATCACGTGGTCGCCCGGCTTGACGCTGGTCACGCCCTCGCCCACTTCAACCACGATGCCGGCGCCTTCATGGCCCAGCACCACCGGGAACAGGCCTTCCGGATCATCGCCGGACAGCGTGAACGCATCGGTGTGGCAGACACCGGTGTGGGTGATCTTCACCAGCACTTCGCCCTTCTTCGGCGGGGCGACGTCGATCTCGACGATCTGCAGCGGCTGGCCGGGACCAAAGGCGACGGCGGCACGGGACTTCATGGTGGACTCTCCAGAGACAGGCAATGACAGGATGGGCGGCGCCATGTTGCGCCGTCGTTTATTTCAGGTACGAACGGATCAACGCGCTCATGTCGCGCACGCGTTCGGCGCGTTGTTCGTCGGAGGCGGCGGGTTGCCCGAACTCCTCGCGCAGATGGGCCTCCATCACCTCGGACATCAGGCCGTTGACCGCGCCACGGATGGCGGCGATCTGCTGCAGCACCGGCCCGCAGTCGGCGCCAGCTTCCAGCGCGCGGTCCAGCGCATCGCACTGGCCACGGATGCGGCGCACGCGGGCCAGGACCTTCTTCTTCTCTTCGGGGGAGTGCGGCATGATCAGGCCACCTCGAAACTATACTGGGGGATAGTATACACGGGCAACCATCCCGCTCAATCGTGCCGGTTCAATCGAACAAGCCCTCACCCGCCAGCCGCGCCAGTTCATCCACCACATAGCGCACCTTCGGCCGCAGGTGCCGGGTCGGTGGCCACAGCGCATGGATGTCGATATGCCGTTGCATGTGCGCATCCAGCACCGAGTGCAGCGCGCCGGATTCCAGATGTCGGCGTACCAGTGAAATGGGCATCTGGCAGATGCCCAGTCCTGCGATGGCCGCATCGATCACCGCGTCACCATCGTTGAGCTGGTAGGCCGCGTTCGGGATGAACGTTCCCTCGGCATCATCACTGCCAATCCGCCACGCCACCGGTTGCCCATGACGGAAGCCAACGATGCTGCGATGCTGCGCCAGTTCCTCCACGGTCGCAGGCACGCGATGCGCCTGCAGGTACTCCGGCGATGCGCAGGTGACCAGGCGCTGGCGACCCAGCCGCCGCGCCACCAGGTGCTCGGCCTGGTGCAATCCGCCGAAGCGGATCAGCAGGTCGATGCCCTCTTCGACGGGATCGACGAAATGATCGGTGAAGGTCATCGTCAGTTGCAGGTCCGGGTACTGCCGGCACAGGCGCAGCAGCACGGGCAGCACCACCAGCCGCCCGAACGAGGACGGCATGTCGATGCGCAGCCGTCCGCTGGGCAGGCCGGCCGACCCCAGGCAGGCCTCGGCGGCGGAGTTTCTTCCAGCGCCGCCGCGCACGATGCGTAGTACGCCTCGCCGTCGGTGGTCAGCGCGATGCGCCGCGTGGTGCGGTGGAACAGGCGCACGCCCAGCCGCGCTTCCAGCCGGGCGATGGCCTTGCCCACTGCCGAGCGCGAGATGCCCAGCGCCTCGGCAGCCTCGGTGAAGCTGCCTGAGCGGGCCGTGGTAACGAAGGTCACCAGGCCATTCAACGATTCCAGCGGCAGCATCTATCACGCTCCATTGGGGACAAATAGTCCCGCGCCCAGGGAGATCGAAGCGCTTTATGCGTCTGCATGTCAACTCCATCCTGTGTGCATCGCGCCGCTGGCGCCTTCCCCCCACACCGAGATGACCGACATGACCGCCGCCCTGTTCCGCCCCTTCGATCTGGCAGGCACCGCCCTGCGCAACCGCATCGCGATGGCCCCGATGACCCGCGCCCGCAACCCCGGTGCGGTCGCCAACGAACTCACCGCGCAGTACTACCGGCAGCGCGCCAGCGCCGGCCTGATCATCAGTGAAGGCACCCCGGTCTCGCCGCAGGGCCAGGGCTACATCGACGTCCCGGGTATCTGGTCGGCCGAGCAGGTGGCCGGGTGGAAGCTCGTCACCGAGGCGGTGCATGCCGCACAGGGCACGATCTTCGCCCAGCTCTGGCACGTCGGCCGCATGTCGCATTCCTCGCTGCAGCCCGACGGTGGGCAACCGGTCAGCGCCGGTACCCGCCCGGTGGCCAGCGCACCGAAGAACACCTCGTTCGTGTACCTGGACGATGGCAGCCGCGGCCACGCCGATCCCACCCCGGCACGTGCACTGGAGACCGCAGAGATCCCCGGCATCGTCGACGACTTCGTGCGCGGCGCAGAGAACGCCATCGCCGCCGGCTTCGACGGCATCGAACTGCATGCCGCCAACGGCTACCTGTTCGAACAGTTCCTCAATCCGGTCATCAACCAGCGCGAAGATCACTACGGCGGCTCGCTGCCCAACCGCGCGCGCTTGATCCTGGACACCGTCGATGCGATGGCCCAGCGCATCGGTGCGCAGCGCATCGGCGTGCGCCTGGCACCGAACAATCTCACCTTCGACATGCCGTTCTACCCCGACAACGAAGCTACCTATCTGTACCTGGCCGAGGAACTGGGCAAGCGCGGCCTGGCCTATGTGCATCTCAACGACAACCAGCAGGCGGGCCAGTCGGTGCTGGGCGAGGCCTTCCTGCAGCAGTTCAAGCAGGCCTACGGTGGCACCGTGATCCTGGCCGGCGGCATGACCCGCGAACGCGCCCTGCAGCTGGTCGAGGCCGGCACCATCGACCTTGCCGCGTTCGGCCAGCCGTTCATCGCCAACCCGGATCTGGTCGAACGCCTGCAGCGCAACATCGCGCTGGCCACGCCCGACCGCAGCACCTATTACGGGGGCGGCGAGGCGGGCTATCTCGATTACCCGGCCGCAGGCTGATCCCGCACGGGGTCGGATCCCTTTCCAACGGAAAGGGCTCTGACCCCTGCTCGGCGAACAAGGAGTCAGAGCCACGCTGCGCGCGGATCCGACCCCGGCCTTCAGGCGTCCTCGCGCACGTAGGCGAACGACTCGTCCAGCCGCTCGAAGCCGATCACTTCAGCGACGATGGCCTGTGCCTCGTCTTCGCTGAAGTTCCCTTCTTCAATATCGTCAACGCGGGCGAACAGCCGCTGCAATGCCGCGTACTGGTCGCCGCGCAGGAAGGAATGGTGAGTCTGCAGCCAGCACTGCAGATTCCCGGCCAGCTCGCCGTGCGACAGCAGTGTGTACGGCCGCTGGTAGTCGGCAACCGCTTCGACCATCTTGCGGAACACGAAATCCTGGTAGCTGGCGGCCAGCACGTCGGCACGGTCGTCGTCATGCCACACCATCACCACCGGCGGTTCGCTGAAACCGGGCGCGTTGCTCCAGAAACAGTAACTGTCACCCGCGCCGGTCCGCGCAAAGGGCAGCAACTGCAGGTCAGTGCGCAGGGGATTGTAATGATCCTCCGCGGTCAGCTCCTGCCACGCCTCGAGCAGTTCATCGTGTTCCAACGGCTCATAGTCCTGGGCGTACAGCAGCACCGGCGGTTCCGCCTGCAGCGCCGGGAATACCACCTCGGACCATTCCGGATGGGGAGCACCCCAGCTCAACCGACCCGCTGCATGCAACTGCTTGAACAGGGGCGGGAAGGTCTGGCCGGTGGCCTGTTCGATGCCGGATAGCGCGCTCATGGATGTCCTTGTCGATCGAGACCGCCCAGCTTGCCCGAATCCGCGCAGGAGATGAACCGGCAGCACCACGCGGCAGGACTAGACTGCGACCACCGGATGCCGCCCATCGCTACCATGAACGCCACTGCCCACAGCTTCATCGTCAACATGGACGTGCCCGACCTGGCCGCCGCCGAAGACTTCTACATCCGGGCCTTCGGCCTGCGCATCGGCCGCCGTCTCGGCCCGGGCGCCGTGGAGCTGCTCGGTGGGCCAACGCCGCTCTACCTGCTGCACAACGACGCCGGCAGCGCCGCCACGGAAGACGGCGACGTGCGCGACTACGAGCGTCATTGGACGCCGCTGCACCTGGACTGGGTGGTGGATGACATTGAAGCCGCGCTGGCACGTGCAGTTGCGGCCGGGGCGACACTCGAGCAGTCCGTGCGCGAGCGTCGCTGGGGACGCATCGCCGTACTGGCCGATCCGTTCGGGCATGGCTTCTGCCTGATCCAGTTCAGTGGCGAAGGCTACGATGCGCTGGTTGAATGACCGGCGCGCCGTTCACCACGGCAACGGCACTGCTTCGCCGTTGGCGCGCTCGCCGTAGTACAGCGAAGGCAGCAGCCGCGACAGGAAACTGAACTCCGTATAGCAGTGCCTGAGCAGGCCCAGGCCGACCGCGTCGCCGGCATCGCGACGCGGATCGGCGCTATCCAGGCCGAGCACGAAGCGGCTGCGCAGCACGCAGCCAAACGGCGTATCGCGCGCCACATGCAGCATCTGCCCATCGCAGGGATCGCCCTGTACATCCAGACGCACGTGATCACCGAAGCCGATGCGCGCGGCGATCACCGCCGATACATGGCCTGCATCCTGTGCCGCCTGCAGGCGTTCGGGCACCAGCAAGGTGCGCGGGTCATGGAACTTCAGGCGCGCCGCCACCGGCGGAATGTCAGCGAGCGATTCCACCGCATGGATGCTGGCGCCGTGGTAGCTGCGCCCGCGCTGCCAGGCCGCGTCCCAGCCGCGATGCTCGACATGATCGACCGGATGCCACCAGCGGATGTGCTGGGTGGTCTCGAAGAAGGTGAACCACCAGTCCAGCATGCGGCCCTTGCAGCCGTGCAGATCGGTGCGCACCGCCACCAGCAGCGTGCCGTCTTCGCGGCGCTGGATGCCGGTTTCCAGATGCATCGGCGCCGGGTCCAGCAGATCGTGGTGGTCCAGCCAGGGGCGAGCGTTCACAGCGGTATCCATGGGGGTCTTCTACAGGTTGGGAGACCCGACAATACGGAAACGCATACCGTTTCGCAATTAACCGGATGCGGTAAGATGGGCGCAATGAACAGCACCACCCTGCCCGCGACCACATCACCGACCCGCCGCCGTGGCCGCCCTGCGCGACCGGAAGCCGAAGTCCGCCACGCGGTGCTGCAGGCGACGCTGGAGCTGCTGCTGGCACAGGGTTACGAGGCCACCACCATCGAAGCGGTGGCGGCGCATGCCGGGGTAGCGAAGAAAACCGTGTACCGCCATGCCAGCAACCGCGAGGAACTGGTCGGGTTGGCGGTGCGCGAGTGGACCGACGGCTTCGCGCCACAGCTGCAGCGTGATGCGCGCAATGCCCAAGAGGTCGTGCCGTTGCTGCAGGACATCCTGCACGCGGTGTGCACGCAGGCGCTATCGGCGCAGGCGGTGCAGGTGTTTCGCCTGCTGGCCACCGATTTCCCCGGCAAGGACGCGCTGCTGCAGGCCTACCTCGACAACGGCATCGAACGCGGCCGTGCGCTGCTGGCCGACTGGCTGGCACGTCAGCAGCAGCGTGGACTGCTGCGCGAGGGAGATTCCGCATGCATGGCGCGGCTGATCCTGGCGATGGCCGTGGCCGAGCCGCTGCGTGAACGCGTGATCGGCGTGGTGGCCGAGGATGCGCCGGTGGAGATGCATCTGCGTGAGTGCGTGGCGTTGTTGGCGCCGGTGTTGCAAGGGCCGTAGCGTGGTGCCATCCACGCATGGCCTGGATCTACCGGCCGATGTCGATTCGTTGATCGGCAACGCCCTGCCCCGGCAGGTGCCGACCGTTGGTTGGCAATGGCCTGCCCCGGTGGGTGCCGACCGTTGGTCGGCACCACGTCATCCATCGCAACTCACTCGCGCAACATATCCACGAACGCACGCAACGCGCCCGGCATCTGCCGCTGCTTCGGGTAGTACAGCGCGAAGCCGGCAAACGGCTCGCTCCAATCTTCCAGCACCGCCACCATCTGCCCCGATTCGATGTACGGCCTTGCCGTGTCTTCCAGCACGTACGCCAGGCCGATGCCATCCAGAACGGCGCGCACGATCGTGCCCTGCTCGCACAGGGTCAACCGCCCGGGCACGTCGATCTCCAGCGCCTGCCCATCGCGCTCGAACTGCCACTTGTACAGGTGCCCACTGGCGAAGCGGAAGCGGATGCATTCGTGCGCGGCCAGGTCGCGCGGATGCTGCGGTGCCGGCCGACGCCGCAGGTAGTCCGGCGAGCCGACGATCAGCCCGCGCAGCGGCGGCCCCATCGGCACCGCCACCATGTCCTCCGGCACGAACTCATGCAGGCGCACGCCGGCGTCATAGCCCTCGGCGACGATGTCGACCAGGCCGTCATTTTCGGTCAGCTCCACCCGCACGTCGGGATGGGCGTGCAGGAAGCGCGCCAGCCGCGGCCCCAGCTGGGTCGGTACCGCCGCGCGGGTGGCGTTGATCCGCAGCAGGCCGGCCGGAGCGGCGCGGAAGTGGTTCATTTCTTCCAGTGCGTCGTGCACCTGCCCCAACGCCGGCTGCAGGCGCTCCAGCAGGCGCTGCCCGGCCTCGGTCAGGGCCACGCTGCGGGTGGTGCGATGGAACAGGCCCACGCCCAGCCGCTCTTCCAGCGCGCGGATCGCATAGCTTACCGCCGAGGTCGACAATGCCAGTTCGGCACCGGCGCGGCGGAAGCTGCGATGGCGGGCGACTGCGGCAAACGCGGCCAGATGGGTCAGGTTGTCAGTGGCCATTGTGCAGTTTCACTTGATGAATCATGCCGATATCCGCGCTTCTTGCCGCTGGTTGCGGGGCGTATTGTAAAACGCCTTTCGATAAACCCTGCCAAGGATTCCCCCATGTCCCTCGCCCGTGGTTACGCCGCCCATTCCCATACCGACCCGCTGGTCCCGTACGAGTTCGAACGCCGCGCGGTCGGCCCGGACGACGTGCGCATCGAGATCCTCTACAGCGGCATCTGCCATTCCGACCTGCACCAGGCCCGCGATGACTGGGGTGGCTCGATCTACCCGATGGTGCCGGGCCACGAGATCATCGGCCGGGTGACCGAAGTCGGCAGCAACGTCACCCGCTTCAAGGTCGGCGACCACGCCGGCGTCGGCTGCATGGTCGACTCGTGCCGCCACTGCGACGCCTGTGAGCACGATCTGGAGCAATATTGCGCCGAAGGCGCGACCTGGACCTACAACGGCCGTGAACGCGAAACCGGCGCGCCGACCTACGGCGGCTATTCCGACCACGTGGTGGTCGAGCAGCGCTTCGTGGTGAAGGTGTCCGACACCCTCGACCTGAAGGCGGCCGCCCCGCTGCTGTGCGCCGGCATCACCACCTGGTCGCCGCTACGCCACTGGAAGGTCGGCCCGGGGCAGAAGGTGGGCGTGATCGGTCTCGGTGGCCTTGGCCACATGGGCGTGAAGTTCGCCAAGGCACTGGGCGCGCACGTCGTGATGATCACCACCACGCCGGAAAAGGGTGCCGATGCCAAGCGCCTGGGCGCCGATGAGGTACTGGTCTCGCGCGATGCCGCGCAGATGAAGGCGCACGCCGGCAGCTTCGACTTCCTGCTCAACACCATCCCGGTCGGCCATGACACCAACCCGTACATGGGCCTGCTCAAGCGCGAGGCCACCATGTGCCTGGTCGGCGTGCTGACCGAACTGGACCCGCCGCTGACCGGCGGCAGCGTGATCTTCGGCCGCAAGCACCTGACCGGCTCGGCAATCGGCGGCATGGCCGAAACCCAGGAAATGATGGACTTCTGTGCCGAGCACGGCATCGTCAGCGACGTCGAGATCATCGACATCAAGAACGTCAACGAAGCCTGGGAACGCATGGCGAAGAACGATGTGCGCTACCGCTTCGTGATCGACATGGCGACGATGCAGAACGCCGCCTGATCCAGGGCAGATGCGAAAAAGAAAAACCCCGGCAATGCCGGGGTTTTTCTTCTGGTAGTGCCGGCCGCTGGCCGGCAACCCCATACATCTGCCGGCCAGCGGCCGACACTACCGCAATCCACTCAGTACGCGAACTCGCGGAACACCGGATCGACGTCGCCGTGCCAGCGGCCATGGAACAGCGCCAGCTTGCGCTCGGCCGGGGTCAGGCCGGATTCGACGATCTCCTGCAGCACGTCCAGGAACTTGCTCTCGTCCTGGCCGTCGGCATTGCGCGCCGCACGGCGCCTGAGGCCTTCGACGGAAATCTTCACCGCTTCGCGGGCCAGGTCGCGCACCGTGCCATTGCGGAACGGCAGGTTCATCGCATGCTTCGGCACGCCGTCGCGCAGTGCATGGCGCTCGGCCAGGGTGAAATCGCGTACCAGGTCCCAGGCGGCATCCAGTGCGGTGTCGTCATACAACAGGCCCACCCAGAATGCCGGCAGCGCACACAGGCGGCTCCACGGGCCACCATCGGCACCGCGCATTTCCAGGTACTTCTTCAGGCGCACTTCCGGGAACGCGGTGGTCATGTGGTCCGACCAGTCGCGCAGCGTCGGCAGCGCACCCGGCAGCACCGGCAGCCTGGCCTGCATGAAATCGCGGAAGCTCTGCCCGCTGGCGTCGTGGTAGATGCCATCGCGGTAGGAGAAATACATCGGCACGTCGAGCAGGTAGTCGACATAGCGCTCGTAACCAAAACCATCCTCGAACACGAAGTCGAGCATGCCGGTGCGGTCGGCGTCGGTGTCGGTCCAGATGTGCGAGCGGTAGCTCAGGTAGCCGTTCGGCTTGCCCTCGGTGAACGGCGAATCGGCGAACAGCGCGGTGGCGATCGGCTGCAGCGCCAGCGACACGCGGAACTTCTTCACCATGTCCGCTTCGGTGGCGTAGTCCAGGTTCACCTGCACCGTGCAGGTGCGGGTCATCATGTCCAGGCCCAGCGAACCGACCTTGGGCATGTACGAGCGCATGATCTTGTAGCGCCCCTTCGGCATCCAGGGCATTTCATCGCGCTTCCACTTCGGCTGGAAGCCCATGCCGAGGAAACCCAGCTGCAGTTCGCCGGCCACCTGTGCCACTTCGTTGAGGTGGGTGCCGGTCTCCACGCAGGTCTGGTGGATGGTCTCCAGCGCCGCGCCGGACAGTTCCAGCTGTCCAGCCGGTTCCAGCGTCACCGAGGCACCGTCGCGCAGCAGCGCGATCGTGTTGCCGTTTTCCTGCACCGGCTCCCAGCCGAAGCGGACCAGGCCGTTGAGCAACGCTTCGATGCCGCGCTCGCCCTCGAAGGTCGGCGGGCGCAGGTCATCCAGGCGGAACCCGAACTTCTCGTGCTCGGTGCCGATGCGCCACTGCGCGCGGGGCTTCTCGCCGGAGGCGATCACCTCCACCAGCTGCGAGCGGTCGGTAATGGGGGTATCGGCGACGTGGCTGGGGCTCGACAAGGGGAAGGCTCGCTGGACGGTGGCGGGGGATGTGGGGCTCGCGGCCTTCCATCGCAAGGGCGCACTATAGCGTGGCACCCCGTTGCGTCATGCGACGGTGACGGGTTTCAGCATCCTACCGACGCCCTCTTGACCCTCGTACACTCGGCGTCATGAACCGTCATTCGCGACACCCCGAACTGCACCGCTCCGAGCGCGTCGGCTGGTTGCGTGCCGCCGTGCTGGGGGCCAACGATGGCATCGTCTCGGTGGCCGGCCTGGTGGTCGGCGTGGCGGCCAGCGGCGCCTCCGCCACCACTATCCTTGCCACCGGCGTGGCCGGCACCGTGGCCGGCGCGATGTCGATGGCCGCCGGCGAGTATGTGTCGGTGCAGACCCAGGCCGACACCGAAGCGGCCGACCTGGCAATGGAAAAGCGCGAGCTGCGCGAAGACCCGCACAGCGAGCTGGAGGAGCTGGCCGCGATCTACCGCCACCGCGGCCTGGAGCCTGCATTGGCCCGGCAGGTGGCCGAACAGCTTACCGCCCACGATGCACTGGGTGCCCACGCCCGCGATGAGCTGGGCATCACTGACACCCTGCGCGCGCGCCCGCTGCAGGCGGCGCTGGCCTCGGCCGGTGCGTTCACCTGCGGTGCGGCGCTGCCGGTGCTGACCGCCCTGCTCGCGCCGACCGACAAGGTTGCGTTGATGACCACGGCCAGCACCCTGCTCGGCCTGTGCCTGACCGGCGCGGTGGCGGCCCAGGCCGGGGGCGCACCGCCTGTACGCGGCGCGGTCCGGGTGATGTTCTGGGGCGCGCTGGCGATGGCTGCGGCGGCCGGCGTCGGTCGCCTGTTCGGTGCCCAGGTGTCATGACCGGCATGCTGCCAGCGGCCACTGCGTTACTGGCCGAGATGGCCAGCCTGGCCGGCTGCGGGCGCGCCGAGGGCTATGCCTGCATCACCGCACGCCGCGAGCATGGCGCCAGCTCGGTGGAGGTTCCGCAACCGCAGTTCGCGATCCTGCTGGAAGGCCGCAAGCAGGTACGTACCGCACACCAGTCGCTGACGTTCGTTCCCGGCGACATCCTGCTGCTGACCCAGCGGTGCCGCATCGACGTGGTCAACACCCCCGATCCCTGCAGCGGCCGCTACCTCAGTGCCATCGTGCCGCTCTGCACCGAAGTGCTGGCGGCGGCGCGTACGCTCTGGAATGAAGAGCTTCCCGCCCCCGGCCAGGCGATGGCGCGACTGCCGTTGATCGACCATGGCGCGGTGCTGCGCCAGTGGCGGCAATCGCTGCAGGACGGCCGTTACAGCGACGCGCGGCTGGCCCTGGCCTCGCTGGTGCTGACCCTGTGCCGACAGGGCCATGGCAACCTGCTGCTGCCGCAGGCGCCGAGCCTGGGCGAACAGATCCGCGACCGCATCGCCGCCGAACCAGCACGCGACTGGCAATCACGCGATGTGGAAGAACAGTTCGCGCTGAGCGGCGCGACCCTGCGCCGTCGCCTGGCGGCCGAGGACACCAGCCTGCGCCAGCTGCTCACCGAGGCCCGGCTGGCACATGGCATGCAGCTGCTCTACACCACCGACCTGCCGTTGAAGACCGTGGCCGCACGCGCGGGCTACCGGTCTGCGGCCAGTTTCAGCAAGCGCTTCGCCGAGCAGTACGGGCTGGCTCCCACAGACATTTGAGGGGGTTCGGCAGGGCTTGCAGCCCTGCACCTGCTCAATGCAACGGCAACGGCAACGGCCAAAGCCAGAGCCAGAGCCAGAGCGGCATTCCGTGGGAGGGCGGGACGGTGTGGGTGGGCAGGACACGCCGTAAACCCATCCATGGGGGCTCGATGGCGCCATCCATGGCGCCAACGGTCCTGCCCACCCACACC
>NZ_JCACKF010000037.1:317009-364417 GCF_059505245.1 Stenotrophomonas sp. | reverse complement strand
CCCCCCCCCCCCCCCCCCCACCCCCCCCCCCCCCCCCCCCCCCCCCCCCCCCCCACCCAGCCCTCCCGGCATTTCGGTGTCGGACGGCAAGAGCATTGGGTTTCCAGGTGGAAAGAGGGGTCAGATCCGTTTTCCTGCGGAAAACGGATCTGACCCCGGATGCGGTGCGGCTGTTGCTCTTGCTCTTCTTTTTTCAATCCGGTGTGGACGCGCACGGAAAGTGTCCGTGGCCGGGAGGGTGGGTTGCGCAGGGGTGTCCGCGGCATGGGCCCGAGGCATGCCTCGGGCGGGTTGGGCAGGACGCCCAACCCCGGTCTTGCCGTGTGCGCAGGACAGTGCACACGTGCAAGCGGCGACCAGCTTACAGAGACGTACTTGCAGCGTCCCCTGCGCAACCCATCCTCCCGGCCTGCCCTCAGCAGCCCAGCACTTCGACCGACCACCCCGAGGGGCTTCGCCGTTGGCTGGATAATCAGATACCCCGTAAACAAAAACGCCCCAGCACAGGGCCAGGGCGTTCTCGTACATCAGATCAGGCAGGCATCAGAACTCCTGCCAGTCCCCGTCGGCCAGTTCGGTGGCCATCGGGCGACCACCCGCCGTGCGGCGGGCCGGCGGGGCAGTCGGGGCCGGGGCAGCCGGTGCAGCGGCGCGCGGCGCCGGGGCGGTGACGCGCGGGGCGGCGACGACCTCGGCTTCGTCCACCACGAAGATCGACACGGCCTCGCTGAGGTGGCCGGCCTGTTCTTCCATCGCACGTGCGGCGGCGGTGGCTTCTTCCACCAGCGCGGCGTTCTGCTGCGTGGTTTCGTCCATCTGCACCACGGTCTGGTTGACCTGCTCGATGCCCGCCGACTGTTCCTGCGAGGCCGCAGAGATCTCGGCCATGATGTCGGTCACGCGCTGCACCGAGGCGACGATCTCGCCCATGGTCGCGCCGGCCTTGTGCACCAGCGCCGAGCCGTCGTTGACCTTGCCGACCGAGTCGTCGATCAGGCCCTTGATCTCCTTGGCGGCGGCGGCCGAGCGCTGGGCAAGGGTGCGCACTTCGCTGGCGACCACGGCAAAGCCGCGGCCCTGTTCGCCGGCACGGGCGGCTTCCACTGCGGCATTCAGCGCCAGGATGTTGGTCTGGAAGGCAATGCCGTCGATGACCGAGATGATCTCGGCGATCTTCTTCGACGAGGCTTCGATGGCCGACATGGTGGTGACCACCTGGCCGACCACGTCACCGCCCTGCGAGGCGACACCGTGCGCGCCGATGGCGAGCTGGTTGGCCTGGCGTGCGTGCTCGGCGTTCTGGCGCACGGTGGAGGTCAGTTCCTCCATCGAGGCAGCGGTTTCCTCCAGGTTGGCGGCCTGCTGTTCGGTGCGGCGCGACAGGTCGCTGTTGCCCGAAGCAATCTCGCCGGCCGCCGAACTGATCGCGCGGCTGGACTGCTTGATGCGGGTGACGATCTCGCTCAGCTGCGCGGCGGTGGCGTTGGCGTCGTCGCGCATCCGGGCGAACACGCCCTGGTAATCGCCGTGCATGCGCACGGTCAGGTCGCCCTGCGACAGCGCGGCCAGCAGGCCGGAGATCTGCTCGATGCTGCCGGCATTGGCGTCCAGCAGGCCGTTGATCTGCTGGGCCAGCTGCAGGAAGAAGCCTTCCTTGTCGCTGGCATCGATGCGGCCGGACAGGTCGCCAGCGGCGGCCTGGGCGATCACGCGGGCCACTTCGGCTTCGACCTGCGCTTCCTGGGTACGGTCGCGCCATTCCACCACGTAGCCGACGGTGTCGCCGCCTTCATTGCGGATGGTCGAGACCACCTGGGCGAACTGGGCATCGCCGTACTGCATCGGGCGACGGGCGACGCCGTGTGCCTTCAGGTTGCCCAGCAGGGTCTGGTCCATCTCGCCGCGGTGTTCGAGCACGGTGACCGGCTTGCCGATCAGCGAAGCCTGCGCATCGAAGTCCGGCAGGTCGCGGCGCAGTTCGTCCTGGTACTGGCTCAGGGTCTGCTGCAGGGCGCGGTTGCTGTAGACGATGGTGTTGCTGGTGTCGGTCAGGTAGACGCCGGTCGAGCTGTAGTCCAGCGCGGTACGGATGCGCAGGTTCTCGCGGGCGATGGCCTGGTCGGTCTCGATGCGCTCGCGCAGGTCGCGCTGCATGCGCTGCATGGCCTGCATCAGTTCGCCCACTTCATCCTGGCGGCTGACGTCGATGTGGCCATCGAGCTTGCCGCCGGCCACGTCGTTGGCCACCGAGACGGCGCCACGCACGCTGCCGACCAGGGCGCGGGCAAACAGCCACACCAGCACCAGGCCGAGCGCGGCGCCGCCCAGCAGGGCGATCACGGTCAGCACGGCCGAGGCGGAGTAGGTGGATGCGGCCTCTTCGCGCGAGGCGCGGGCGAGGCGGTTGTCTTCGGCGATCAGCGCCTCCAGCGCGGAGGCGGCCTTGCGGTGCTTGGTGCGGGTTTCGCCGACGAAGGTATCGATGGCGTCGTCCGGCAGGTCCAGTTCCAGCATCTCGGTGACGCTGTCATAGGATGCCAGGGCGTCCTTCCATTCCTTGGCGAAGGCGTCGAACAGCTTCTTCTGCTGCGGGTTGTCGACCAGCTTCGGATACTCCTTGATCGACTTGTCCATGCTGGCGCGCAGGTCGACGCCCTGCTTGCGCGCATCGGACTTGACGTCATCGCTGGCGCGGATCAGCTGCTGGTAGGCGGCATTGCGGTACTCGCCCAGCATGCCGCGCATCTCGCCGGCCATGCGGATGCTCTCCATGCGTGAACCGGCCAGCTCGGTGGTCACGTTGTTCAGCGAATGCAGGCCGCGATAGGCGACGATGCCCTGCAGCAGCATCACCAGCAGGAGGACGCCGAAGGTCAGCAGCAGTTTCGGCATCAGTTTCAGGTTGTTGATCCACGGCATGGGCGTTGCGAGCTCCTAAGGCAGACGCGCCCGGGCATCGGGCCCGGTTGCAGCAGAAACCACGCCAGGACCAGGCCCGGCGTGGTCCGACGAACGGCGGATTACTTGATGTTGGCCAGCTTCAGCCCGGCCGGCGAGCTGACTTCGATTTCCGCACGCGAGGCGTCGCGCTGGATCTTGCCGATCACGCACACGGTCTTGCCTTCCAGGGTTTCCAGCGGGAAGGAGAACTTGCCGCGGTTCTCGCCGGCGATACGCGCCGAGAAGGTGTGGCGCGGGAAGGCGCCGCCCATGTACAGGAAGGTCGGCTGGCCTTCGGAGCCTTCTGCGTAACGGGCCTTTTCGACCTTGCCACAGACCATGCCGTCCTTGCCGACCGAACGCGGCGCCATTTCCGGCGGGATCATGTCGGCCGACTGGGCGAAAGCGGAGGCGGCGGTGGTGGCCAGGACAGCGGCCGAGACGAACGCAAACAGGGACTTCATCGAGGGTATCTCCGGGGATGGTAACGATCGGGCCGGTCCTGTGCGCTCCTGCGCGACCGGCTTCTGTCCCCCTATCGGCACCGCCGAAGGGAACTGAAGGGTTTTGTGACTGGAACGTGAAGCAGTTCCGTTTGCTCAGGCAGCGACGTCTTCGGCGAGGTTGGCCTGGCCCATGTCGGCGCTGTCGAGCAGGGTCTCGATGTCCAGCAGGATCAGCATGCGATCGTCGTGGGTACCGATGCCGGAGATGAAACGGGTGTCGACGGCCGCGCCGAATTCCGGGGTCGGGCGGATCTGCTCGGCCGACAGGGGGATCACGTCGGAGACGCTGTCGACGACGATGCCGACCACGCGGTCTTCCACGTTCAGCACGATCATCACGGTGAAGGCATCGTAGCGGGCGTTGTCCAGGCGCAGCTTCAGGCGCAGGTCGATGACCGGGACGATGGTGCCGCGCAGGTTGATCACGCCCTTGATGTAGTCCGGGGCGTCCGGCACGCGGGTGACGGCGTCGTAGCCGCGGATTTCCTGCACCTTGAGGATGTCCACGCCATAGTGCTCGTCACCAAGGGTGAAGCTGAGGAATTCGCCACCGGCGCTGGCGGCGGAGCTGGTCATGTCGTTCATCGAGGGGTCCTGGTTCTGCCGGAAGTCCCGGTGTCAGGCTCGATATCGGCCCCGCCGGGGGGGACTTTAGGTGCCGGGCAGTGCCGTGGATGGGGTCAGATCCCTTTTCAGGGAAAAGGGATCTGACCCCGGCACGCGTTCCAGGGTTGCCGGCCGGCGGCCGGCACTACCGGTCGGACGGCCTCAGAGCTCGCCGTTGCGGCGGGCCTTGCGCTGGCGGTCGATGCGGAAGATGTAGCGCTGGATGGCGCTGTCGGCGCCGCGTGGCAGACATTCAAAGCGCATCCCCACGCGCTTGACCTCGATGCCATTGGGCTGACGCTGCGGCAGCAGGTTGCAGACCACCAGTTCGATATCCAGGTCGGGGCCGTCCGGCAGCGACAGCTGCGCCGGATAGCGCCTCTGCAGACCAAACACCGCGCAGTCATTGGGCACCACCACGGCCAGGCCGCCACCGCTGATGTCCACCACCCGCATCGACAGCGCTTCGGCCCGCGCTTCGCCAGGCGGCAGCAGCAGGTGGGGCGAGTCGGTGACCGGCGTCTCCAGCCGGTACAGCTCGCGGCGCTGCAGGTGCACCAGTTCGTCAGGCAGCGGCGCACGGAAGGCCACATGGCCGTCGTTGTCCACGCGCTGCAGTTCGTGCAGCCGGAACCGTACCAGCACGCGTTCGAGCTGGGCGAAGCACAGCAGGTGATCGGCCTGTTCGGCGGCGCGGTTGGAGGCTTCCTGTGGGCTGCCATCGAGCAGCAGGAAGTCCTCGTCTTCGTCGAGGTCGAGCAGGGCGGTCGGGAAGGAACGGTCGCGGCCGTCGATATGGGCGTTGATCAGCGATCGCTGGTCGATCAGCGAGCGCAGCAGCTGGCGCAGCTGGCGCGGGTTGCGGACCAGGAATCGTTCGTCCGCGGCATCGGCCGCGTGGACATCATGCACTGCAGTGTCGTTGCCGTCGGACATGGAATCTACGGTCAGGGGCGGGCGCCAGCACGCATTGGCGCGAGGCTCGATGGGGATATCGGCCTCTGCACCGGATTATGAAGTGGGATTTGCATCACTTTCCACGCGTAAGGGGTCAGATCCCTTTCCCGCAGGAAAGGGATCTGACCCCGTGGTTCTGTCAGAATTCCTGCCAGTCGCCGTCGGCGGCCAGCGCCGGCTGGGCCGTTGCCGTGCGCAGCGCACGTGCCGGGGCCGGCTTTGCCGCAGGCGCGGCGGCTGCGAGCTGTCGCGGTACCGGTGCGGCCAGCGGGCGTGCCGGGATGGCCATCGTGCCCTGCGATGCCAGCCGGAAGCGGGCCACGGCTTCACCCAACTGCACGGCCTGGTCTTCCATCGCGCGCGCCGCAGCAGTGGCTTCTTCCACCAGCGCAGCATTCTGCTGGGTGGTTTCGTCCATCTGCACCACGGTCTGGTTGACCTGCTCGATGCCCGCCGACTGTTCCTGCGAGGCCGCAGAGATCTCGGCCATGATGTCGGTCACGCGCTGCACCGAGGCGACGATCTCGCCCATGGTCGCGCCGGCCTTGTGCACCAGCGCCGAGCCGTCGTTGACCTTGCCGACCGAGTCGTCGATCAGGCCCTTGATCTCCTTGGCGGCGGCGGCCGAGCGCTGGGCAAGGGTGCGCACTTCGCTGGCGACCACGGCAAAGCCGCGGCCCTGTTCGCCGGCACGGGCGGCTTCCACTGCGGCATTCAGCGCCAGGATGTTGGTCTGGAAGGCAATGCCGTCGATGACCGAGATGATCTCGGCGATCTTCTTCGACGAGGCTTCGATGGCCGACATGGTGGTGACCACCTGGCCGACCACGTCACCGCCCTGCGAGGCGACACCGTGCGCGCCGATGGCGAGCTGGTTGGCCTGGCGTGCGTGCTCGGCGTTCTGGCGCACGGTGGAGGTCAGTTCCTCCATCGAGGCGGCGGTTTCTTCCAGGTTGGCGGCCTGCTGCTCGGTGCGGCGCGACAGGTCGCTGTTGCCGGAGGCGATCTCGCCGGCGGCCAGGGTGATGCTGGAGGCGCTGGCCTGGATCTGGCCGACGATCTGGGTCAGCTGTGCAACGGTGGTGTTGGCATCATCCCGCATGCGCCCGAACACGCCATTGAACTGGCCTTCCATGCGCGCGGTCAGGTCGCCGGCGGCGATCGACTGCAGCAGCTGCGAGAGCTGGCCGAGGTTGCCGTCGGCCACCTGCATCATTGTGTTGAGATGCTCGATCATCAGCTTGAAGTCATGCTGGAAACGCTGTGCGTCGCCGCGCTGGCTGAAGTCACCGGCAGCGGCCGCCGCGGCCAGCTGCTGGATCTGCGAATTGATCGCCAGCAGGCTGGCCTTGGCCGCGTCCATCGATTCGTGCAGGATCGCGCGGCTGCCGGGCAGGCGGCGTGCATCCGGGGTGAGATTGCCGATGGCGTACTGGTTGAGCACGTCGATGGCATCGCGGATCGCATCCAGGTGCTCGAAGATCACCGTATTGATGCCTCCGGCCAGCTGGCCATAGACACCCGGGAAATCTTCCGGAATGCGATGGCTGATGTCCGGTCCCGCGTGCATCTGTGCCATCAGCTGGGTCTGCTCGCTGAAGCGGCGGAGCATTGCGGTCATCTCGGTCGTGGCGGCCAGCATCCTGCCGGCTTCGTCCTTGCTGGTGGCCTGGGTGCTGACGCTGAGGTCGCCGCGGGCAACCGCCTGGATGGCATGCACGGCCTTGCCCAGCGGGCCAGTAACGGCGCGCGAGATGACGATGGCCAGCGCGGCGGCCACCAGCGACAGCAGCACGATGCAGCCGATGATGGCGATCATGCTGGTGCGATGGGTGGCGTTGGCGTCGGCGATCTTGCCGTCCATCTGCCCGGCGATGTGGGTGCCCAGTGCCTTCATCGCAGCGAACAGGTCGCGGCGCGCCGGGCGTGACTGCTCATCGGAGATCTGCTGGGCCTGCGTGCCATCACCGGCGGCCACGGCGTCGCGCATCGCCTTGTTGGCGGCGAAGTAGCGATCCAGCTGGGTGCTGGCGGCGCGATACAGTTCGCGCTCCTTGTCCAGCGCCGGCAGCGCCGCGTACGCCGCCAGTTCGTCATGTACGGCCTTGGCGGTATCGTCCATGCGCTTGTTGTAGTCGGCGACCTTCTCCGGCTGGTCGAGCATGCTCAGCTGGGCCAGTTCGTAGGTGCGGAACTCACCGAGCTGCGAGCGCGCCTCGCCCAGGTGCTGGACCGAGGGGATATCGTTGCCGGCCATCTCGCGCAGCTGCGCGTTGGCTTCGCTCAGTCGCAGCAGGGCGAACGCGCCGAGGACCAGGGTCATCAGGGTGGTAAGGGTGAACCCCACGGCCAGCTTGCGGGCGATGGGCAGATCTTGGAACCACTTCATGCAGGGTGCTCCAGGTGGGCAGAGTGCCGGCGTCTGTGCGCCGGTTTGGGGGTGGTTGCAGAGCGAACGGTGGTGCCCGGTGGGGTTCGGTGACGGCCGTCATTGCGAAATAACGGCGCCGTCCGCGTGGACTTTATGGACGCAGATCACATTCGGTTGCGTAGGGATGACAGCGCGAAAGCGTTGCAGCGGCGTGCTTTCGCTTGGATGAAGTAGTTGCGCCCGCAACCATCATGGCGACGGAGTTCACAGAAGGGATGGGGTCGGATCCCTTTCCTGCGGAAAGGGATCCGACCCCCTTGGCAGAGCGCGCAAACAAAAACCGCCGCCCCGAAGGGCGGCGGTCCAGTACACGCATGCAGTGTGGATCAGGCGGCCTGCGGCATCCGCAGTGAACGCACCAGCCCGCCGATGTCGACGATCAATGCGACGCGGCCGTCGCCGAGAATGGTCGCACCGGACACCCCGCCGATGCGGCGGTAGTTGTTCTCGATGTTCTTCACCACCACCTGCTGCTGGCCGACCAGTTCGTCCACTTCCAGGGCGATCTTCTGGCCATCGCCTTCGACCACCACCACCAGCGATTCGCTGCCGGGTGCACGGTTGCCGTAGCCGTAGTACTCGCTCAGCGACAGGATCGGCAGGTATTCACCGCGCACGCGCAGCACGCGGCCTTCGCCGGCCATGCTGCGGATGTCCTCGGCTTGCGGCTGCAACGCCTCAAGCACATAGGCCAACGGCAGGATCAGGGTTTCACCGGCTACCGCCACGGTCATGCCATCGAGGATGGCCAGGGTGAGCGGCAGGCGGATCAGCGTGCGGGTGCCAGCGCCGAGGCTGCTTTCAATCTGCACCTCGCCCCCCAACGCCTGGATGTTGCGGCGGACCACGTCCATGCCGACGCCACGACCGGACAGGTCAGTGACCGCATCGGCCGTGGAAAAGCCGGGCTGGAAGATCAGGTCCCAGACCTGCGAATCGGTCGGGTTGTCCGGCACCGCCAGGCCGCGCTCGGTGGCCTTGGCCAGGATCTTGGCGCGGTCCAGGCCGCGACCGTCGTCGCTGACTTCGATGACGATGTGGCCGCCCTGGTGCGAGGCCGCCAGGGTGATCGTGCCGGTTTCGTCCTTGCCTGCACCGCGGCGCACGTCGGGCATTTCCAGGCCGTGGTCGATCGAGTTGCGCACCAGATGCACCAGCGGATCGGCGATCTTCTCGATCAGGCCCTTGTCCAGCTCGGTACCTTCGCCGACGGTGCGCAGCCGCACCTGCTTGCCGAGGCGGCTGGACAGGTCGCGGACCAGGCGCGGGAAGCGACGGAACACCGCATCGACCGGCAGCATGCGCACGCCGATCACCGCTTCCTGCAGGTCGCGGGTGTTGCGTTCAAGCTGGTCCAGGCCAGCGAACAGGCTCTCGGCGTGGACCGGGTCCAGCGCATGCGAGACCTGCTTGAGCATGGCCTGGGTGATGACCAGTTCGCCGACCAGGTTGATCAGCGCGTCGACCTTGTCGACGCTGACGCGGATGGAGGTTTCCGCTTCCTGGCTGGCGCCACCGCTGGCGGCAGGCGCGGCGGGTGCCGACAGCGACGCTGCCGCCGGAGCGGGAGCAGCCGCGGCCGGCGCCTGGGTGGCCAGGCTCGGCGGTGCGGCCGGACGGATGTCCAGCTCGCAGTCGTCCAGTACCCACGCGAAGGTGTCTTCGATCTTGCTGCGCGGCACCTTGCCGACCAGACCCAGGTCCCACGCCAGGTGGGCTTCGAGCGGATCGAGCTGCGCGAAGCCCGGCAGGCGGTCCATGCGCGCGGCGACCTGCAGCGAACCGAGGTGTTCCAGTTCGCGGATGATGCGCAGCGGGTCGTTGCCGCTCATGAACAGCGACGGCGCCGGGGTGAAGCCGATCTGCCAGGCTTCCGGCGTATCGTCCACCTTGGCTGCGGCGGTCGCCGGGGCGCTCGCTGCGGCCTGGCCGGACAGAACCGCTTCCAGGCGTGCCTTCACCGCAGCGACGGCAGCCGGATCGGCAGCCTGGCCATGTTCGGCTTCGCGCAGCAGGGCGCGCAGCACGTCCACCGAAGACAGCATGGCGTCGACGGCGTGGCCTTCCAGTGCCCGCTTGCCGGCGCGCAGCTCATCGAGCAGCGTTTCCAGCACGTGGGTCAGGCCGGCGATCGCGTCGAAGCCGAAGGTGCCGGCGCCGCCCTTGATCGAATGGGCAGCGCGGAACACCGAATTGATGATCTCCGCGTCCTGCTGCCCCGATTCCAGGGCCAGCAGGCCAGCCTCCATCGCGTCGAGGCCTTCGCGGCTCTCCTCGAAGAAGGTGGCGTGGAAGCGTTGCAGGTCCATGCTCATGGCAGTGGTGGTCCGGAAGCGAAGAGGGGGAGCGGTGCGGGGCGATCAGCCCAGCACTTTCTGCACGGTGGCGACCAGCTGTTCGGGATTGAACGGCTTGACCAGCCAACCCGTAGCGCCAGCGGCCTTGCCTTCGGACTTCTTGTCGGCGGCAGATTCGGTGGTCAGCATCAGCAGCGGGGTGAACTTGTAGTCCGGCAGCTGGCGCAGTTCGCGGATCAGCGCGATGCCATCCATGTTCGGCATGTTGACGTCGGTAACCACCGCATTGAAGCGCTGGCCCTTGGCGCGACCGAGCGCGACCGCGCCGTCTTCAGCTTCTTCGACGGCAAAACCGGCCGAGGTGAGGGCGAAGGACACCATCTGGCGCATCGACGCCGAATCGTCCACCACCAAGATACGTGCGCTCATGCAGCGTTCTCCACAGATTTCAGGTTGTCATGGGTTACGTCCAGGCCGAGGGCCTGGGTGACGCCCAGCAGGCGCGCGGCGTCACGGAAGGTTGCAGTGCAACCGTGGAAGCCGGTGCCCAGGCCTGCCTCGCGGCGGGCCTGCACGAACGCACACAGCACCTGCACGGCGGCCGTGTGGATGCGGGCGACCTGGCTGGCATCCAGGGTCAGCTCGCCTGCCTGCTCCACCAGGGGGGCAAGGCGGTTCTTGAGCTCGGTAGTGCTCTCGATGCCGAGATCCCCACCCAGTTCGACAGTGCTCATCGTTGCTCCGGACAAACGGTTCCGTGATCCATAACGGCACCCCGGTGGGGTTCTTTAGAAGAATCGACGCGGTGCGTCGATGCGGTCGCTGTTGAAAAGGGGACGGAGGGGATTAAGTCGCAAGCGACCTGGCTCTACTGCAGCCCCTCGGCTAACGGCGACTGCGCGGTGGGGACATAAGGTGTTGATCCAACGGATCAACTCCTTGCGTCCCCGACAGGCACCGCTTCGGCGCCAAGCGCCGAGCCACTTGCGACTTAATCCCCTCCGTCCCCTTTTTGGGGGTCAGCTCAACAGCCGTGTGGCGTCCAGCAGGATCATCGGGCGCTGGCTGACCCGGGCCACGCCGCGGAACAGGTCGTTGGAAATCTGGCAGATGCGTGCGGTATCGGGAGGTTCGATCTGTGAATCGGTGAGGTTGGCGACATCTTCCACTGCCGACACGCGCAGGCCGATGGTCTCGCCGTCTTCTTCCAGCACCACGATGCGGGTCTGGGCGTCGTCCTCGGCGGCAGCCGCGCCCAGGTGCAGGCCCAGGTCCATCACCGGGACCACCTGGCCGCGCAGGTTCATGATGCCCAGCATGGCGGCAGCGGTGCCGCGCAACGGCAGCAGCGGCACCGGCAGCACGACCTCCTGGACCTTCAGCAGTTCCAGCGCATAGGCCTGGGTGCCACAGCGCAGGCGCAGCCAGCGCGAGGTGCGTTCACCGGCACGACGGTTCTGCGGATGCGGGCTGCGGGCCGGTTGGTGGGCCTGCGCCTGCAGCTCCTGCCAGGTGCCGGGGCGGTTGCCTGCGGGTGCATCGACGGCGACGCGCGGCGGCGGCGTGCCGGCGCGTGCGGCCGGGGCCGGTGCAGGGCGTGTCGCCGGGGGGGGCACCGGCGCTGCGACCACGGCGGGCGGCGGCGCAGGCACGTCTTCGCCACCAGCGGCCGCCTCGAAGGCGGCCTGCAGGCCGGGGCTGTCGGTGTGGGCGAGACGATGGCTGTCCGCCGGGTCGGTCTCGTAGATCACTTCGTCCGGCAGATCGTCCCAGGTGGGTTCCGGGCCGGTGTTCGCAGCGGCCGCAGCGGGCGCCGGCGCGGTTTCGTGGATGACCTCGTCGGGCAGGTCATCCCAGGTCGGCTCGCGTTCGGTGGACCCGGCGCTGGCCGGCGCGGCGGCGGCCTCGAAGGCGGCCTCCAGTGCAGCCTCATCCTCGGCCGGGGCCGCGACGACGGCATCCGTTTCGTTGACCACTTCAGCGGGCAGGTCGTCCCACGTGGGTTCGCGTTCGGCATCGATCACGCTGACGGGCGCGGACGCGGCATCGAAAGCGGCTTCCAGTGCGGCATTGTCCACGGCAGGGGCAGCGGCAACGCTCTCGGTTTCGGTTTCGTAGATCACCTCGGCCGGCAGGTCATCCCAGGTGGGTTCGCGTTCGGCGGCGGCTTCGGTGGCCGTGGCCGGGGCGGTGCTGATCGGCGCGGGGAGGGGAGCGGCGGCCGGGGCGATCGCCTCGCCCAGCAGTTCGTCCAGGTAGTCGTCGAGGATGCCGGTGCTGTTCATGCGGCCTGCTCCAGGGCGCGGGCATCCTCGCCGAGGATCCAGTTCAAGGCGCGCCGGTAGGCAGCCAGGCCACGCCCCGGGTAGTCTTCGCCGACGCTCGGCAGGGTCAGCCCGGCGGCGTTGCTGATGCGGGTGTCGATCGGAATCGCATCTTCCCAGACGCGGCTGCCATGCCGGTCCTGCATGGTGCGCAGCGATTCGTTGCCGGCGCGGGTGCGACGGTCGAACAGGGTTGGCAGGATCGAGATCGGCAGCGGCCGGCGGCGCGAACGCTCGACCATCTCGCCGGTGCGGACCATGCCATCCAGGCCGTGCAGCGCCAGCGGCTCGGCCTGGGTCGGAATGATCAGGCGATCGGCGGCAGCCAGTGCGTTGATCATCAGCAGGCCGAGCGTCGGTGCGCAGTCCAGCAGGATGTAGTCGTGCTGGCCCTGGTGGCGCGCCAGCGCGTTCTGCAGGGCCAGGCCGAGGCCGGGTTGGTTGGCGCTACGGCGTTCCAGCGTGGCCAGCGCGGACTGCGCGCAGACGTAGTCCAGGCCCTGGATGTTGCTGGCATGGCACAGGCCGGACAGGTCCGCCGGCGGTGCGCCGAACAGCTCCAGCACGCCGGCCGGCGGCGGGTCCACCGGCACGCCGAAGGCGCGGCTGAGCGAAGCATGCGGATCGAGGTCGATCAGCAGCACGCGATGGCCGAGCGCGGCCAGGCCGCGGCCGAGGGCGAGGGTGGTGGTGGTCTTGCCGACTCCGCCCTTCTGGTTGGCGACTGCCCAGATGCGCATCGGATTACTCCTTCATTGCCGGGGGAACGGCGGCGCCGACGCGGCTGCCAGCCGGCACCGGTGGCAACGTCACCGGTGCGATGGGGGAGGTGGGGGTGCTGGCCGGCGTTGCGGCGGCCTGTTCGGTGACGGTGCTGCCGGTGGCGCCGGTGGCTGCGTTCAGGCGCTGGCCGAGCGGGTCCACCGAATGCGAGGTGTCGGCCAGGATGATGACCATCACCCGACGGTTGCGGTTGCGGCCCTGGGCGCTGTCGTTCTCTTCGCGAGGGCGGAACTGGCCATAGCCGACCATCGCCAGCCGCGACGGCTGCACGCCCTGGTCGGCGAACAGATGCACCACGCTGGCGGCGCGTCCGGCCGACAGCTCCCAGTTCGAGGGGAAGGTGGCGGTGGCGATCGGCACGTTGTCGGTGTGCCCTTCCACGCGCACGCTGTTGGGCACGTCGCGCAGCACCTCGGCCAGGCTGGCCAGGGTCTGCCGCGCATGCACGTCCAGCGCGGCCGAGCCGGTCGGGAACAGGATGTCGCTGTTGATCTCGACTTCGATCCACAGCTCGGTGCGGCGCACGCTGATCATGCCGCGGTCGATCAACGGCGCCAGTGCGGCGGTGAGGCGGTCGGCGATGCTGTTGAGCTGGCGCTCGGCGCGCGCGATCTGCTCCTGGTTGTGCACCGACACCGGCATGCGCATCTGCGAGGCCATCGACGGCAGCAGCGTCGGGTCGTGCGAGGGCGCCGGCGCGGACGGTCCGATCTTGGTGCCGGACTTGATCACCGACGGGCTGTCCCAGCCGCCACCCTGCACCTGCTTGTTGCCCACCTGCACCGGATTGATCGTGCGCGGCGCGCCACCGAAGGCATCGGTGAGCGCGTCAGCCATGATCCGGTACTTGCCCTCGTTCACCGACGAGATCGCGTACATGACCACGAAGAAGGCGAGCAGCAGCGTCATCAGGTCGGCATAGGGGATCGCCCATGCTTCGTGGTTGGCGTGCTCTTCGTGGTGCTTGCGGCGGGCCATGTCAGTGCAGGAAGCCGGAGAGGTTGGTTTCGATGTTGCGCGGGTTCTCGCCCTGGGCGATCGAGATCAGGCCTTCGATGACCATTTCGCGGTCGCGCGTGTTGTGCGAGATCACGCTCTTGAGCTTGGCGGCGATCGGCAGGAACAGCAGGTTGGCCGAGGCGATGCCGTAGATCGTGGCGGTGAACGCCGCAGCGATGCCGTGGCCGAGCTTGCTCGGATCGGCCAGGTTCTTCATCACCGCGATCAGGCCCAGCACGGCGCCGATGATGCCGAGCGTCGGTGCGTAGATGCCCATCGCTTCGAACACCTTGGCGCCGGCCTGGTCCTGGTGTTCCTGGCTGCCCAGTTCGATTTCCAGCATGTGCCGCATCGATTCGGGCTCGACACCGTCCACCAGCAGCTGCAGGCCCTTGCGCAGGAACGGGTCCTGCTGCGCTTCCACCTGCGATTCCAGGCCGAGCAGGCCCTGGCGGCGGGCGATGTTGCTCCACTCGACGATCTGCTGGATCAGTTCGCGGCGATCGCTGTGCGGCGGGCGCACGACCCAGCGCACGATCTTGAACGCATGCTTGAACACCGCCGGCGAGGTGTGCAGCAGGATCGCGGCAACGGTGCCGACGATGACGATCACGAACGCCGCAGGCGACCACAACGACGCCAGGCCGGCGCCCTTGAGGATGCTGCCACCGACCAGCGAGGCCAGGGCGAGAAAGAGTCCAATGAGGCTGAGTCTATCCATGGATCCGGTATCGGCTTGTATGAATGGGACTTGAGACACCGGTACGGGCTACTGGTGCGACTTCACGGTTTTACGGGTTCAGCAAGCGGATCAGTCGTGCGGGCTGCGCAGGCCATCCACATCCAGGATCAGCGCCATGCGACCATCGCCGATCAAGGTTGCACCGGCGTAACCGCGCAGGCCGCGCAGGGCCTTCGGCAGTGGCTTGATGACCACTTCCTCGCGCCCACGGACCTGGTCCACGACCAGGCCGAAGCGCGCTTCGCCGGCCTGCAGCACCACGATGGTCAGCAGGGTCGATGCGGCCGGCGTCACATCCAGCCAATGCCGCAGATCGACCAGCGGCAGCGTGTGCGAACGGCGGTCGAGCACGGCACGGCCATCGAACCAGCCCAGCGAGGTGGGCGGCGCGTGCAGCACCTCCATCACGCGCGCCAGCGGCAGCGCATAGACGTCCTCGCCGGCCTGCACCAGCAGGGTCGGCAGGATCGCCAGGGTCAGCGGTACGCGGATCAGGAAGCGGCTGCCGCGGCCCAGCTCCGACTGGATCTGGATCTGCCCGCTGAGTTCGCGGATGCGCGACTGCACCACGTCCATGCCGACGCCGCGTCCGGAAATATCCGTGACCTGCTGCTTGGTCGAGAAGCCGGGCAGGAACACCAGGTGCAGGCACTCCTCGCTGCTCAGGCGGGCGGCGGCTTCCGGATCGATCAGGCCCTTCTCGCGTGCCTTCGCGCGCAGCTTTTCCGGATCGATGCCGGCGCCATCGTCCTGCACCTCGATGCTGACGTAGTCACCTTCCTGCTGCGCCGACAACCGCACATGGCCCATGCGCGGCTTGCCCTGCGCTTCGCGCAGGTCGGGCATTTCCACGCCATGGTCGATGGCGTTGCGGACCAGGTGCACCAGCGGGTCGGCCAGCGCTTCGACCAGGTTGCGGTCGAGCTCGGTCTCCGCGCCGATCAGCTCCAGGTCCACTTCCTTCTTCAGCGAGCGGGCGACGTCGCGGGCGACCTTGGGGAAGCGCGAGAATACCTTGCCCACCGGCTGCATGCGGGTGCGCATCACCGCCGACTGCAGGCGCGCGGTGGCGATGTCCAGGGTGGACACGGCGCGGTCCAGCTCCTCGTCGCGCAGGCGCGCACGCAGGGTCTTGAGCCGGTTGCGCGACAGCACCAGTTCGCCGATCAGGTTGACGATCGCATCCAGGCGCTTGGTGTCCACGCGCACGGTGTGTTCGGCTTCGGCCAGCGGCTTGGCGGCCGGCTTGGCCACCGGTGCCGGTGCGGCGGCCGGGCGCGGGGCGGCGATCGGTGCCGGCGCCACCGCAGCCGCGGGCCTGGCGCCGGGTGCGGCGCCGCCGTGCAGCTGGTCGAGCAGGGCTTCGAACTCATCTTCGCTGATCAGGCCGTCGTCGGCCTTCTTTGCCGGCGCCACCGCAGTCGGTGCGTTGCCACCGTGCAGCTGGTCGAGCAGCGCCTCGAACTCGTCGTCGGTGATCAGGTCGCCGGCACCGGCCGTCGGTGCGGCGGCAGCGGCGGCAGGCGCTGCTGCACCTCCATGCACGTCGAACTGGGCGATCAGGTCCGGCGGTGCATAGCCCGGCTCGGTGCCGGAAGACACGGCATCGAGCATCGACTGCAGGTAGTCCAGCGATTGCTGGGCGGCGTCGAAGTGATGGGCCTGCAGCACGGCCTGGCCGGCACGTGCAGCGCCCAGCGCTTCTTCAGCGGCGTGGCACAGCTCGACCATGGCGGTGACACCGAGGAAACCCGCGCCGCCCTTGAGCGTGTGGTAGCCCCGGAACACCGCGTTGAGCTGTTCGGTGTCCTGCGGTGCCTGCTCCAGCGACACCAGCTGTTCGCCGAGGCGATCCAGGATTTCCTGTGCCTCGATGATGAAATCGGCAGTGATGTCGTCGGATACCGCGCTCATGCTTACAGCCCCAGATCCGACAACAGGTCGTCGGCGTCGTTCTGCGAGACCGCGTGGCGGTCCAGTCCCTTCAGTGCCGGCCCGGCCAGTTCCGGGTCGGTGCGATGCTGTTCCGGCGGCAGGCCGAGCGCGCCGAAGCCTTCATGCACGCGGCGGACGATGCCGACCACGCGACGGATGATCTGCCCGGTCAGGTCCTGGTAGCTCTGGGTCAGGGCGATCTCGGTCAGGTTGTGGCGGATGCGCTCGAGCTGCGCGTCCTGGCCTGGCTGCAGGCCTTCGGCGCGCAGCTGCTCGGTCAGGCTGCGGCATTCCTCGGCCAGGTCCAGGGTGCGGTGGGTGGCCTGTTCGGTCATCGCCACCACGTGGTCCAGGCGTGCGCACGCATCGTCCAGTTCGCCGGCCTCGCTGGGCACGGTCGGCAGTTCGCCCAGGGCCTGCCCCAGCTCGCGGGCCAGCCGCGAGAGGCCGCTCATCATCGGCTGCGTGCGCAGCGCGACCAGTCCGTCGATGCGTTGCCGCCAGGCGGCTTCGTCACCGGACTCCAGGGCATCCAGGGCTTCCTGCAGGCGCAGGGCGAGGGCGTTCTTGTCGACCGTGGTATCCATCAGGCGCTGGCCGCCAGGCGTTCGAAGATCTTGCCCAGCTTCTCTTCCAGCGTCTGCGCGGTGAAGGGCTTGATGATGTAGCCGTTCACGCCGTTCTGGGCCGCTTCGATGATCTGCTCGCGCTTGGCTTCGGCGGTGACCATCAGCACTGGCAGGGTCTTCAGCTTGGCGTCGGCACGGATCGCCTTGAGCAGTTCGATGCCGGTCATCACCGGCATGTTCCAGTCGGTGACCACGAAATCGAAGGGCTGGCTCTGCAGCAGCGACAGTGCGGCATGCCCGTCCTCGGCTTCGGCGGTGTTGGTGAAGCCCAGATCGCCCAGCAGGTTCTTGACGATTCGACGCATGGTCGAGAAGTCGTCGACGATGAGGATGCGCATGTTCTTGTTCAAAGCAGAGTTCCTTTGTTGTTCATTCCGGGCGGCCGGGGGCAGTCGCCTCGGGGATGTTCATTCTTCCAGGCCGGCGTCGACGGCCTCGAAGATCTTCAGGCGGCCGCGCAGGCGCAGCACGGCCTGGCCATGGATCTGGCAGACCCGCGACTCGCTCACGCCGAGCACCGCGCCGATCTCCTTCAGGTTCAGCTCCTGCTCGTAGTACAGCGAGAGCACCAGCTGTTCGCGCTCGGGCAGGTGGCCGATGGCCTTGCCCAGCTCGCGACCGAACTCGCCGCGCTCCAGCACCTGCTGCGGGGTCGGGCCGCCCTGGGCGACGGTATCCAGTTCGCCCTGGTCTTCGATGCGCGACTCCAGGCTCAGCACCTGGCCACGTGCGGCGTCTTCCATCAGCCTCAGGTACTCGGGCAGCGGCATCTCCATCGCGGCGGCCACTTCGGTGGCGCTGGCGGCACGGCCCGTGCTCTGTTCCAGGCGGCGGATGGTGGCGGCGGCGTCGCGTGCACGGCGGTGCACCGAGCGCGGCACCCAGTCGCCACGGCGGATCTCGTCGATCATCGAGCCGCGGATGCGGATCGAGGCATAGGTCTCGAACGAGGCGCCCTGGTCGGCGTCGTAGCTGCGCGAGGCTTCGATCAGGCCCATCATGCCGGCCTGGATCAGATCATCGACTTCGACGCTGGCCGGCAGGCGCGCGGCCAGGTGGTGGGCGATGCGTCGCACCAGGTCCGAATGCTGGGCGATGACCTCGTTGGCCGCCGAGCGCTGGACTTCCCTGTACTGGTGGGCTGCGCCTTTCATGCGGCCACCCCACGCTGCTTGAGGATGCGTTCGAGGAAGAACTCGACGCCACCGCGCGGTTCGGTCGGTGCCTGCCAGCGCGCGGTGCGGCGTGCGATCTCGGTGATCGCCAGCGCCGACGGGCTGGACGGATAGGCCTTCACCACCGGCTGCTGGCGCTGCACCGACAGGCGCAGCCAGTCATCCTGCGGCACGCAGCCCAGGTAGTTCAGCGAGACATCGGCGAGGAACTTCTCGCAGACGCGGGTCAGCTTCTCGTACAGCACGCGGCCCTCGTTCGGGTCGCGCACCATGTTGGCCACCACCTGGATGCGGTCCACGCCGCGCTCGCGCGACAGCACCTTGATCAGTGCGTAGGCGTCGGTGATCGAGGCCGGTTCGTCACAGACCACCACCACGGTGTCCTGCGCGGCCTGGCAGAAGGTCAGCACGCCGTCGGTGATGCCGGCGGCGGTATCGACCACCATGATGTCCAGCTCGCGTTCCAGTTCGGAGAACACGTTGACCAGGCCGACATGCTCGGCCGGGGCCAGCTCGGCCATGTGCCGGCGGCCGGAAGCGGCCGGGACCACCAGCACGCCGTTCGGGCCTTCGACGATGACGTCATCCAGCGAGCAGCGGCCGGCCACCAGGTCGGCCAGCGTAAAGGTGGGGTTCAAGCCCAGGATCACGTCGATGTTGGCCAGGCCCAGGTCGGCGTCCAGCAGCAGCGTGCGCTTGCCCATGCCGGCCAGCGCCACCGCCAGGTTGGCGGACACATTCGTCTTGCCCACGCCGCCCTTGCCGCCGGTCACGGCAATGGTGCGCACAGGGCCGAGCGGCTCGCTGCGGGTGGCCGACAGCGGGAAGGTCTTGGTCAGCTTGGCGTACTCACGCGACGGCATGGTTCAACTCCGGGTTGCAGGGCATATCGGCCGCTCGGCGCAAATCTTCAAGGCGAAGTACAAGATTGGCTGCACTGGCCCGGTGCAGGTCCTCCGGGACGTCCTGGCCATCGGTCACCCAGGTGATCGGCAGGGCGTGGTCCACGGCCACCGACAGGGCGTTGCCGAAGCGGCCGGTCTCGTCCAGCTTGCTCAGCACCAGGCCCTGCAGGTTGGCCGCACCGAAGCGGCGCACCACCTCGTCCATGTCGCCGAAGCTGGTGTTGGCCGGCAGCACCAGCAGGGTGCGCACCTGGCGCGCGGCGCGCAGCCACTGCAGCTGGGCGGCCAGGGCACGGTCGCGCGGGCCCAGGCCGGCGGTATCGATCAGCACCAGCTTGTAGTCCTTCAAGCGTTCCAGCAGCTGGTCCAGGTCGGTGCCGCTGTTGGCCTCGTGCACGGCGATGCCGAGCTGGCGGCCGTAGCCATACAGCTGTTCACGGGCGCCGATGCGGGTGGTGTCGGTGGTGACCAGGGCGACGTCACGCGGGGCGTGCTTCTCGGCGAAGCGCGAGGCCAGCTTGGCGATGGTGGTGGTCTTGCCGGCGCCGGTCGGGCCGACCAGCGCGATCACGCCGCCTTCCTCCAGCGGGTCGACCGGGGCGATCGGCAGCTTGCGCGAGATCAGCCCCAGCATCAGGCCGCGGCCACGATGGGCTTCGGTCTCCAGCGGGATCTGCATGGCCACGTCGCGGGCCAGCCCGGCGTCGAAACCGTACTCGTCCATCAGGTCCAGCGCGGTGGCGCGCACCGGGCTGCCACGCAGGCGCTCGTCGGTGAAGCGGTTCATCTCGCGCTCGATCACCTGGCGCATGCCGGCCACTTCCTGGCGCAGCTGGCGGATCTCGGCGTCGTCCTGGGCAACCACGGTCAGCGTCGGTGCCGGGGCCAGCATGGGGGCCGGGCTGGCCTCGATAGCGGCTTCGACCGCTGCCGGTTCGCTGGCGGCGATCCCGGGCTGCGCGTCGATCACGGCAGCGGTCGGCAGCGGCGGCGGCAGCACGGTCGGGGCCACGCTTTCGTGATGCGCCTCGTGCGGCGGGTCGATCTGGAAGCGCGCGCGGTTGGCCGGCACGGTGGCGGCCGGTGCAACGATGGCCTCGGCGAACGGCGCGAAGGTCTGATCCGGCGGTGCCGGTTCGTTGACGGCGGCGCGGGCCAGGGTGGCGGCGAAGCCGGTGCTGCCCCGGGTCGGCACGATCTCGTCGGCGCTGTCCAGGGTGCGGCCGGTGGCACCGACGGCGGCGCGGGCGAGGGCGGCCACTGCCGAGGTGGTGGCCGCGACCGGTTCCGGCGCCGGGGTGCTGCTGCGGCGGCGGGTGACGGCGGCGATCACCGCGTCGGCGGCGGTGCGCGGCTTGGGTGCCGGCGGCGGTGCGACGTCACGGCGCGAGGCTTCCAGTGCACGCTGCACGGCGCTCTCGTCGTAGTTGGCGGCGGCGACGATCTCGATGCCTTCCTCGATCCGGCGGTTGGACAGGATCACGGCGTCAGGACCATGTTCCTTGCGCACCAGGTTCATGGCCGAGCGCATGTCGGCGGCGACGAATCGTTTGATTTTCATGCTGTGGTCACGGGGCGAAGACGGCGGGGTGGCGGTCGGAGAACTCGGGTGGTCGGTGGTCTGCACGGTGCGGGTTCCCCTTGGTATCTGTCTGTTGCGTTGGTTCGAAAGTGGTGTCTGTTTTCTGGCGCATCGCAGGGCGGCGTCAGCTGATCGTTCCGACCAGCTTCAGGCGCTTGTCCTCCGGCACCTCGCTGTAGGCCAGGACCGACAGCGACGGAACGCTGTGGCGGACCAGGCGGGCCAGCGCGGCGCGCACCGGGCCAGGTACCAGCACGACCGCGGGCTCGTTGCGGGCTTCCTGCTTGCTGACACATTCGGCCAGGCTCTGGTGCAGTCGCTCAGCGAGTCCGGGTTCCAGCGCGGCGCCGTTGCCCTGCGTGGACTCCTGCAAGACACGTTCCAATTGCGGATTGAGGGTGAACACCGGCAGCTCCGCCGACATTCCGGCGATCTCCTGCACGATGAAGCGGCCCAGTGCGGTGCGAACAGCGGCGGTCAGCACGGCCGGGTCCTGGCTGCTGGGCGCATGTTCGACCAGTGCCTCGGCGATCTTGCGCAGCTGGCGGATCGGAATGCGCTCGACCAGCAGGTTCTGCAGCACGCGCACCACCGCCGACAGCGGCAACGCCTTCGGCGTCAGATCTTCGACGAGCTTGGGCGCGCTCTTGGCCAGGTTGGCCAGCAGGTGCTGCACTTCTTCGTGGCCGAGCAGTTCCGGCGCGTGCTCACGGATCAGGTGCGACAGATGGGTGGCGACCACGGTCGCCGGATCGACCACGGTGTAGCCCAGCGTTTCGGCCTGGGCGCGCTGGTGCGGCTGGATCCAGGTGGCGTCCAGGCCGAACGCGGGGTCCTTGCCGGCGATGCCTTCCAGCGCGCCGAGCGCGCTGCCCGGGTCCAGCGCCAGCTCGCGGTCGGGGTGGATCTCGGCGGTGGCCACCGGCACGCCGTGCACCAGCACGCGGTAGCCGTTGGCCGGCAGTTCCAGGTTGTCGCGGATGTGCACCGACGGGATCAGGAAGCCGACATCCTGGGTCAGCTTGCGGCGCACGCCCTTGATGCGCGCCATCAGTTCGCCGCCCTGGTTGCTGTCCACCAGCGGGATCAGCCGGTAGCCGACCTCCAGGCCCAGCGGATCGACCGGGCGCAGTTCGTCCCAGCTCAGTTCGGCAGTCGGTGCCGGTGCGGCCGGGCGGCCGAGTGCGTTGAGTGCGGCGGCATCGGTGCCACCGCCTGCCGCATCGGCAGCCGGCGCCTTGCCCTTGCGGTACAGCTTCCAGGCGATGAAGCCGAGGATCGCGGCCAGCGTCAGGAAAGCGACGTTGGGCATGCCCGGCACCAGGCCGACCACGCCGATGATGCCGGCGGTGATCGCCAGCGCACGGTACTGGCCGAACACCTGGCCGGTCATGGCCTGGGCCATGTCCTGCGAGCGCGAGGCGCGGGTAACCAGCATGGCCACGGCGCTGGAGACCAGCAGGGCCGGCAGCTGCGCTACCAGGCCGTCACCGATCGACAGCAGGGTGTAGGTGGCGGCGGCTTCGCCGAACGGCATGCCATGCTGCAGCACGCCCACGGCCAGGCCGCCGAGCATGTTGATGAACAGGATCAGGATGCCGGCAATGGCATCGCCGCGGATGAACTTGCTGGCGCCGTCCATCGCACCGTAGAAGTCGGCTTCCTCACGCACTTCCTCGCGGCGCAGCTTGGCTTCTTCACGCGTCAGCAAACCGGCGTTGAGGTCGGCGTCGATCGCCATCTGCTTGCCGGGCATCGCGTCCAGGATGAAGCGCGCGGTCACTTCCGAAACGCGGCCGGCACCCTTGGTAATGACCACGAAATTGATGATGGTCAGGATCGCGAACACCACGATGCCGACCGCGTAGTTGCCGCCGATCACGAATTCACCGAAGGCGGCGATGACCTTGCCCGCGGCATCATGGCCGTTCTGGCCGTTCAGCAGGATCACACGGGTGGAGGCCACGTTCAGCGCCAGCCGCAGCATGGTGGTGATCAGCAGCACGATCGGGAAGATGGTGAAGTCCAGCGGGCGCTTCACGTAGACCACCGCCAGCAGCACCATCAGCGAGATGGCGATGTTGAAGGTGAACAGCGCATCGAGCACCGGCGCGGCCAGCGGCACCACGACCATGGCCAGCAGGGCCAGCACGATCAGCGGCGCGCCAAGGCCCTGGCGGATCATTTCCAGGGCGCGGCGGGTGTTGAAACCGGCGGAGGGCTGGGCGCTCACGGGCGGCCTCCCTTGCCGAATTCATCCACCTGGATGTGCGGGGCGTCCGGCATCGGGCCAGTGCGCCAGGCGCGCAGCTGGTAGACGTAGGACAGGACCTGGGCGACGGCCGAATACAGTCTCACGGGGATTTCCTTTCCGAGTTGGCCTTCCCGATACAAGGCGCGTGCCAAAGGCGGGGCGGAGACGATCGCCACCTTGTTGCCGTCGGCCACTTCACGGATGCGCAGGGCGGTTTCGTCCACGCCCAGCGCGACCACGGTGGGGGCGTTCATGGCGCCGCCCTCGTACTTCAGGGCCACCGCGTAGTGGGTGGGGTTGACCACCACCACGTCGGCAGTGGGCACCGCCTCCATCATCCGGCGGTTGGCCATCTGCTGCTGCAGCTGGCGGATGCGGCCCTTCACCTCGGGGCTGCCCTCGCTTTCCTTCATTTCCCGGCGCAGTTCCTCGCGGGTCATCTTCAGCTTGCGCGTCCAGTTCCAGCGCTGGTACGGCGCATCGATGGCGGCCAGCACCAGCATCGCGCCGGCGGTGGCCAGCAACAGGCGCAGGGTGAAGCCCAGGCCATCGGTGATGGCGGTTTCCAGCGGGTGGTGGATCAGCCCGCGCAGGGTGTCGAAGCCGGTCCAGACCACCAGCCCGGCGGCGACGCCGACGAAGGCCACGCGCAGCAGCGATTTGGTGAATTCGGCAATCGCCTCCGGGCCATACAGGCGCTTGAGCCCGCTCATCGGGTTCATGCGGTTGATGTCGGGCAGCAACGCCTTCTGCGACCAGCGCAGGCCGCCCATCACCAGCGGGGCGACGAAGCTGGCCAGCAGGCAGACCAGCACCAGCGGTGCGATCACCAGCATGAACTGCAGCAGCAGGTCGCCGAAGTGGCCGAACAGCTCCTTCGGGTTCTGCCGCAGGCTCTGTTCCGGGCTGAGCGCGTGCTTCATCCAGGCCGTGGCGCCACGGCCGATCGAGCCGCTCATGGCCATCACCGCCAGCACGCCGGCGCCGAACACGGCGGCGGTGCCAAGTTCGCGCGAGCGCGGCAGGTTGCCCTGTTCACGGGCGTCGCGCAGGCGTTTTTCTGTCGGTTGTTCGGTCTTTTCGCCGGCGGATTCGTTCTCGGACATCACGGGCACTGCGGCAGGAGGTGCCGGGGTGCGTGCAAGAACCGTTCCACGCATGGCGTGGATCTAGCGACGGCCCGTTCTGTAGAGCCGAGCCCACGCTCGGCTGCGGTTGGGGCCAGGCGCGAAGCACAGCCGGGCATGGGCTCGGCTCTACAGGAGGGTGCCGCAGGAATCGCTCCGTGATGGCGGGCGCGCGTGGCCCGGTGTCAGCCGGGCGGGAATTGCGGCGGCGGGCTCTGCGCCAGTTCCACCCGCGGCCGCGGCAGGTCGTGCAGCTGCATGAAGCGCGCCGCGTCGACCGGTCGGCCCAGCAGGTATCCCTGCAGGAAGTCGCAGCCCAGGCGTTCCAGGTAGGCGCGCTGCGCGGCGGTCTCCACGCCCTCGGCGACGATGTCCATGTCCAGCGCATGGCCCAGCGCCACGATCGCCGAGACGATCACCACGTCTTCGGCACTGTGTTCCAGGTCGCGCACGAACGCATGGTCGATCTTGATCTCGGTGGCCGGCAGCCGCTTCAGGTACAGCAGGCTGGAATAGCCGGTTCCGAAATCATCGATGGAGATGCCCACGCCCAGCGCCGACAGCGCCTGCAGCAGGCGAAGACTGGTATCGGTATCGCGCATGACGGTGCTTTCGGTGATCTCCAGCACCAGGTGGCGCGGGGCAATGCCATGGCGCTCGATCACCTCGCGCACATCCTGCAGCAGGTGCGGCGAACTGAACTGCACCGGCGACAGGTTCACCGACATCGACCAGCTTTCATGCCCGGCGTCGTGCCAGCGCCGCAGCTGCTGGCAGGCCTGGTCCAGCGCCCAGCGCCCGATCTCGTTGATCGCACCGCTGCGCTCGGCCAGGCGGATGAAGCGGTCGGGGGGAATCAGGCCGTGTTCCGGATGGCGCCAGCGGATCAGCGCTTCGGCGCCGGCCACCTTCTGCGTGGCCACGCGGATCTTCGGCTGATAGTGCAGGAACAGCTGCTCGCTGCCGATGGCGCGGCGCAGGTCGGCCAGCAGCCGGAACTGCTGCTCGGCGCTGTCGTTCATCCAGTCGGCGAACAGCACGAAGGCGTTGCGTCCGGACTCCTTGGCCTGGTACATCGCCGCATCGGCGAAGGCCATCAGCTGGCGCTCGCTGGCGGCGTGGTCCGGGCAGATCGCCACGCCGATGCTGGCGGTCACCTGCAGTTCGTTGTCCGGCAGCAACGGGCCGCTGCCCACCGCCTGCAGGATGCGCCGGGCCAGGGTCGGCAGGTCCTCGTCGTGCTCGATGCGCACCACCAGCACGAACTCGTCGCCGCCCAGCCGTGCCAGCATATCGTGCGGGCGCAGCAGCTGGCGGGTGCGTTCGGCCACCGCCACCAGCAGCGCATCACCGGCCTGATGGCCGTAGGCATCATTGACCTGCTTGAAGCCGTCCAGGTCCATGAACATCACCGCGAAGCGGTTGCCGCCCTGTTCGGCCTCGGCCAGTGCCTGCACGATGCGCCGCTGCAGCAGCAGGCGGTTGGGCAGGCGGGTGAGCGGATCGTGCAGCGCGGCCTGGGTCAGTTCCTGCTGCGCGTCGGTCAACGAGGTGCTCAGCATCGAATTGCGCAGCCGCAGCAGTTGCGCTTCCACGCGCTGGTCCAGCCATGAGACCACCAGCACCACGGCCAGGATCGCCACGGTCAGCACCACCACCAGCATCGCCAGCCACTCGTTCTGCAGGCCATCGCCGACCGCCGCGCCGCAGACGCTGCCTTCCGGGAAGCGCGCAGCGGCCATGCCGGTGTAATGCATGCCGACGATGGCCAGGCCGAGCAGGCCCGCCGCCGCCAGTCGATCACCGATGCGGGTGCGCTGGGCGCGCAGCCGGAACGCCACGTACAGCGCGGTCCAGGAGGCAGCCACCGCCACCATCAGCGAGAACAGCAGCCAGCCCGGGTCGTAGTCGATGCCCGGCTGCATGCGCATTGCAGCCATGCCAACGTAATGCATGCCGGCGATGCCGGTGCCCATCAGCAGGGCGCCGACCGCCAATCGCGGGTGGGGCAGGGTGCGCAGCGAGACCAGCCACAGCGCGAACACCGATGAGGCGATGGCAAGCGCAAGCGAGAGCAGGGTGATGGGAAGGTCGTAGCCCAATGGAATGGGCAGGTCGAAAGCCAGCATGCCGATGAAATGCATCGACCAGATGCCCAGGCCCATGGCGAAGCCGCCGCCCAGCCGCCACCACCAAGCCGCGCCCCTGCCCGGTGCGGTCACCGTGCGCCCGGCCATCGCCAGCGCGGTGTATGAAGCCATCACGGCGACCAGCAGCGAGATCGCCACCAGCCACGGGTTGTACGTGCCTACCAGCATTCGTCAGTCTCCCGGACCTGCCTGTCGACGGAAACCACGGTGGGGCATGCATGAGGCAGGCCGACGCACGACGCCGGCCATGTGCGGCATCCCCCCGGTTGCCGCGCATTCACTCTAACGCGCAGACCGGGGGGGACTTCAAGCGGCAATACGTGAAATTGCGCCCCTGTAGAGCCGAGCCCATGCTCGGCTGCCTTCGGCAGGAGCGGCAGCCGAGCATGGGCTCGGCTCTACAGAAACAAATGCATGGCAAGCAGTAGAACGTGATGATCGGGTCAGTGTGTGACCGCGTCCGCAGCCTGGAAGGCGGCGTCGAACAGGCGCTGTACCGGCGGCCCCATTTCCCCGGCCAGCAGGGCCAGCAGGAACAGGCCCAGCAGCAGCGAGACCGGCAGGCCCAGCTGGATCGGGTTCAGCGCAGGGGCGGCACGCGCCAGTACGCCGAAGGCCAGGTTCACCGCCAGCATCGCCACGGTGAGCGGAATGGCCAGCGTCAGCGCGCCGCGCAGCACGGTCAGCAGGAAGGTCGGGGCGATGCTGAAGAAGGCGTGCGGGTCCGGCAGCGGGGCGCCGATCGGCAGTGCGCGGTAGCTGTCGACCAGCAGCGAAATCAACGCCAGGTGGCCGTTGGCGGTGAAGAACAGCAGGCCGAACAGCAGGTAGAACCACTGGCCGATCACACCCGAAGTGCCACCGCGCAGCGGGTCGCTCATCTGCGCGAAGGCCAGGCCGGTGCCCTGCGCGATCAGTTCGCCGGCCATCGCACCGGCTTCGAATACCAGCCGCAGCATGAAACCGATGGAAACGCCGATGGCCAGTTCGCGCGCGATGGTCAGCACCGTAGCCGCGTCGAAGCCGGTCCAGTCCGGTACCGGTGGCAGCAGCGGCGCCAGTGCAATGGCCAGGGTGCCGGCCAGTACCACGCGCACCCGCGACGGCACCGCACGCGTGCCGACCATGGGCATGGCCATGGCCACCGCGCCGATGCGCAGCATGGTCCACAGCACGGTGCCGATCATGCCGAAGGCCTGCAGGCCGTCGGCCGCCATCTGTGTCGCGGCATCCATCGAAGCGCGTGTCCTAGCCGATCAGGTGCGGAATGCGCTGGAACAGCAGCGTGGTGAATTCAACCAGGTGGCCGATCAGCAGGCTGCCCAGCGCGAACAGCACTGCGGTCAGCGCCGCCGCCTTGGCGACGAAGGCGATGGTCGGTTCATTGAGCTGGGTTGCAGCCTGCACGACACCGACCACCACGCCCACCACCAGTACGGTGAGCAGCAGCGGGCCGGCCACCCACAGCACGGTGATCAGGCCGCCACGCAGTTCGGTCAAGGCAAGTTCGGGAGACATTCGGGTTCCACCTTCTGATATAGAGTCGAGCCATGCTCGACTGTCTTTCAATCGCGCCGGATCGCGTCACGCGGGATTGAAGCTCGCCGCCAGCGTGCCTACGGTCAGCACCCAGCCATCCACCAGCACGAACAGCAGGATCTTGAACGGTGCCGACACCAGCATCGGCGACAGCATCATCATGCCCATGGACATCAGCACGCTGGCGACGACCAGATCGATGATCACGAACGGAATGAAGATCAGGAAGCCGATCTCGAAAGCGGTCTTCAGTTCGCTGGTGACGAACGAAGCGACCAGCACCGGGAACGGGATCGCATCGGGGCTGGCGTAGGTGCCGTGCCCGGCGATGCCGGCGAAGGTCATCAGGTCGGTCTCGCGGATCTGCGCCAGCATGAACCCGCGCAGCGGCTGCGTGGTCAATGTCCAGGCGGTCTGGAAGTCGATGTCGCCGTTGAGATAGGGCGCCATGCCCGTGCTCCACGCCTTGTCCCAGGTCGGCATCATCACCATCGCGGTGAGGAACAGGGCCAGGCCCAGCAGTACCTGGTTGGACGGCGTCTGGCCGGTACCCAGTGCCTGGCGCAGCAGGCCCAGCACGATGATGATGCGGGTGAACGAGGTCAGCACCAGCAGCATCGACGGGATCAGGGTGATCGCGGTCATCAGCAGCAGGGTCTGCAGCGGCAGGCTGACCGGCTGGCCGCCGATCTTGCCGACGTTGACGTCCGGCAGCGGGGTGGCCGGGGCGCCGGGCGCGGCGAACGCCAGCACCGGCAACAGGCACAGGGCAAGCAACAGCAGCCACGGCATCAGGGTGGCAACACGGGTACGGGTGACACGCATGTCAGGGGTCCTTGCGCAGCCGCTGCTGCAGCAGCTGGGCGAAATTCGGCAGGTTCTTGAAATCCGGCACGCGCACCGGCGCCGGTGCCGGCAACGGTTCGGGCAGGGTATGCAGGGTGTTGATGCCGCCGGCAGTGACGCCCAGCAGCAATTGCTGGCCGTTGACCTCCACCACCACCACGCGCTCCTTGGCGCCGACGCTGAGGCTGGCCACCAGCTTCATGCCTTCGGCCGGGCGGAAGCCGCTGCCGGGCATGCGCTTGAGCAGCCAGCCCAGGCCGATCACCAGCGCCAGCACCGCCAGCAGCGCCAGCACCGCACCGAACAGGCTGGGTGCGGCGGCTGCGTGCTGGCCGACCTGCGGGCCGATCGGCGCTGCGGTCTTGCCGACCGCCAGCAGGGTGGAGGCCAGCAGGCTCAACGCAGTCTCCGGATCCGCTCGCTCGGGCTGACCACGTCGGTCAGGCGCACGCCGAAGCGGTCATTGATCACCACCACTTCGCCGTGGGCGATCAGGGTGCCGTTGACGAACACGTCCAGCGATTCGCCGGCACCGCGCTCCAGTTCCACCACTGAACCCTGGTTGAGCTGCAGCAGGTTGCGGATCGGCAGGCGGGCACGACCGACTTCCAGCGACAGGGTCACCGGCACATCGAGGATCACGTCCAGGTTCAGGTCCGGACCGTTGGCCTCGTCGGCCTGCAGGCTGCTGAACTGGGCCGGGGTCGGTTCGAGGGCGTCGATATCGTTCATTGCGGATCTTCCTGGATGACGGGTACGCGCGGGCGGGTGCCCGGCGGATGGGGAGCGGTGATCTTCACGGCGTTCATGCCGTTGGCGATGCCGAACTCGCCGGTGAACACAGGGATGTTCTCCACGCACAGCGGCACCTGCGGGCTCAGCTCGATCGGCAGGATGTCGCCGACCTTCAACTGGGTCAGGTCGCGCAGGGTCATGCGCTTGCTGGCCAGTACGCTGGACAGGGTGACTTCGGCGATGTTGAGCTGCTCGCGCAGGGTCTTGCCCCAGCTCTCGTCGCGGTCGTTGCGGTCGCTCTGGATGCCGGCGTCGAGCAGTTCGCGGATCGGTTCCAGCATCGAGTAGGGCAGGGTGACGTGGATGTCACCGCCGCCGCCGTCGAGCTCGACGTGCAGGCGGCACACCACCACGTACTCGCGCGGGGTCACGATGTTGGCGAAATGCGGGTTGATCTCCGAGTTGATGTACTCGAAGTCGACGTCCATCACCGGTGCCCACGCTTCGCGCAGGTCGGCGAAGGTCTGCTTCAGCAGCAGGTGGATCACCCGCATTTCGGTGGCCGTGAATTCGCGGCCCTCGATGCGGGTCGGGTAGCGCCCGTCGCCGCCGAAGAAGTTGTCGACGATGGCAAACACCAGGGTCGGCTCGAACACGATCAGGCCGGTGCCGCGCAGCGGCTTGAAGCGGATCAGGTGCAGGTTGGTCGGCACATACAGCGAGTGCATGTAGTCGTTGAACTTGATCAGTTCGATGCCGCGCACCGACAGCTCGGCCGAGCGGCGGATCAGGTTGAACAGGCCGATCCGCCACAGGCGCGCGAAGCGCTCGTGGACCATTTCCAGGGTCGGCATGCGACCGCGGATGATGCGGTCCTGGCTGGCAAAGTCGTACGAACGCGCTTCGCCTGACGGGGGTTCCGCATCGGTCTCGACCGCGCCGCTGTCCACGCCGTGGAGCAGGGCATCGATCTCGTCCTGGGACAGCAGATCATTCATCGGGGGGCCCTTACTGGGTCACGAAGCTGGTGAACAGCAGATCGTCGGCGCCGTTGCTGCCGGTCTCGGCCTTGAGCACCTTCTGCACCTCGGCCAGCGAACTGGCCTGCAGCTTCTGCTTGCCGGCGACATCGGCGATCTGGTCCGGGCTGACCTGCGAGAACAGCATCAGCAGGCGCGCGCGGATGGCCGGGGCATGGGTCTTGATCGCTTCCAGCGCGGCCGGGTCGCGGGTCATCAGCTGGACCTCCAGCTGCAGGTAGCGCGGGCCGTCGACCGGGCCATTGAGGTTGACCACGAACGCCGGGTCCAGCGCGAAGTACTGTGCCGGGGCCGGGGTCGCGCTCTTCTTCGGCGCCTGCGCGGTCTTCTCTTCGTGCTTGGACTGGGTGAAGAACCACACGCCGCCACCAGCGGCAGCGGCGGCCAGTACGGCCACCAGTGCGGTGATCAGGATCGGACTACGCGGCTTGGCGGCCTTGTCCTTCTCGGCGGTCTTCTTGGTTTTGTCAGCGGCTGCGGCCACGGGGTGAAGCTCCTGAGGGTTGCTTCACCGGGATATGCAAGGGGTGTGCCGAAGGCTGGGCCCGCAGGGTGCGACGGAATTCCGTCGGGGTGCCGGCGGGGCCGTGCGGAGCAAGCTCCGCACCCACCAACGCAATACGGGGAGGTGCCAACCGCCCGCCCTGGTGGGTGCCAACCGCCCGCTCTGGTGGGTGCCAACCTTGGTTGGCACACCTGTCAGGCGTAGGCGTCCAGCAAGCCGCGCTGGCGGATCAACTGCGCGGACGACACGCTGGCATCGCCCGGCGTCGGTTCTCCGTCGCCGGTCATGCCGCCGCCACCGGGTTGTCCCGACGCATTGCCGTCACCACCAGACGCCTGGTGGCCGACATCGGCGTGAGCCAGCTGGAAGCCCTGTTCGCCCAGCAGCTCGCGCAGGCGCGGCAGGCTGCTTTCCAGTGCCTGGCGCACGTCCACGTGCGGGCTGCTGAAGCTGGCATGCACCTTGTCGCCGTTCAGCTGCAGGCGCACGTCGACCGGCCCCATGTCGTCCGGGCTCAGGCGGATGTGGGCATGGCCGATCTTCTGGTCGGCCAGCCAGCCCAGGCGTGCGCCGATGGCCTGGTCGAAGCCATCGTCACCCAGCAAGGGCTTGGGCGTGGGTTCGCCATTGAAGATCGCGTTGCCGGTGGCGAGCGCCGCCTTCAGGTCCTGCACGGCGGCGGCTGCCGGTGCGTGCAGCAACGGTGCATTTGCGCGGTCGCCAACGGCGGCCACGTCACTGCCTTCGCCGCGCTCGCTGCGCCTGCCGGGCAGGATCATCTCCGGCAATGGCAGCGCGGTGGCATCCTCCGCGCTGGTCGCAGCCGGTTTGCCGTCGGCCGCCACGGGGGCTGCGGTTGCCGCTGCCGGCGCGGCTGCAGGCAGTGTCGGGGTCGCGACGGGGGCAGTGGTGGGTAGCGCCGTACCCTCGCTGGCCAGTGACGGTGCAGCGCTGCCCGCCAGAGCGACGGCCGGATCGGCAGGCGTCGGCATCGCCAGCACCAGGCCGGCCAGGCCGATCGGTGGCCACGGGGCGTCCTCGCTCGCGGCGGGCTTGTCCTTGTCGGTGCCGGGTCCAGCCGGGGGCAGGGCAACGGGCGGTAGCGGCGGCGTTTCGGCAGATGCCGCTTCCGCGTCCGCGCTGCGTTCGCCCGGTGCCTGGCCATTGCTGTCGGCGGTCGATGGCTGGCTGGGCGGGGACGGCGTCGGTGCGGTAGCGCTGCCGGCAGGCGCGGGCGCGGAGGGCGCACCGCCCTGCAGCAGCTGGCTGAAGTCCTTTGCGCCTTCGCTGCGCGCGGCGCGTGCGGCACTGTTGCTGGTGGCGGGCGTGGCCGGGTTGGCGCTGCTGGCGAGCGGGGCGGGCATCACGGGCGGCCTCCCTGCTCGGCGCCGTCCTGGTCTTCGGCCTGCACCAGGCGCGCGCGCCGCGCGCCAATGTCGTCCATCTCGCGCTGGTCGCGGCGGTCGGTCACCACCTTTTCCTGCGCGCGGTAGCTGGCGGCCAGCTGCTCCAGCACCGCCTTGTCACGGCTGGCCAGGATCAGCCGCGCGCGCTCGGCCTCCACTTTTTCGCGGTTGCCGTTGACCGTGGCCTGCTGCTGCTCGACCGCACTGTCCAGGCGATCAAGGAAGGCGCGGCGGTTCAGCAGCTGTGCCGGGCTGGTCGCTGCCATCTGGGCGTTGGCGTACTCCTCGGCATAGCGGCGCAGTTCGTCCAGGCGCGACAGATGGGTGTCGAGCACGCGCTGGCGTTCGGCCAGGTCGCGGGCGACCGCGTCCTCGTGTTCCTGGGCCCGCTTGAGCAGGGGATCGATGCGCTTGGACTGGTTCATGGCTTAACTCTCTTGTTCCACCAGGCGCTGCAGCGCCGCCTGGCTGTGCGGGAGATCTGCGGCCTTGGCAACGTCCTGGCCGAGGAACTCCATGATTTCCGGCCAGCGTTCCAGGGCTTCGTCGGTGGCCGCGTCGTTACCACGCTGGTAGGCACCGATCGCGATCAGGTCACGGTTGGCCGAGTACGCCGAGACCAGTCGCTTCAACTTGCGGATGCGCAGGCGCCACGGCTCGTCGGCGATTTCCGTGACCACGCGGCTGACCGACGATTCGACGTCGATGGCCGGGTACAGGCCGCTGTCGGCCACCCGGCGCGAGAGCAGGATGTGGCCGTCGAGGATCGCGCGTGCGGCGTCGGCGATCGGATCCTGTGGATCATCGCCTTCGGTCAGTACGGTATAGAACGCGGTGATCGAGCCGCGGCCCTTTGCGCCGTTGCCAGCGCGTTCGACCAGCGCCGGCAGCTTGGCGAACACCGAGGGCGGGTAACCGCGGGTGGTCGGTGGTTCACCGACCGACAAGCCGATCTCGCGCTGCGCCTGGGCGAAGCGGGTCAGCGAGTCCATCAGCAGCAGCACGTTCAGGCCCTGGTCGCGGAACCACTCGGCGATGGCGGTGGCACGGTAGGCACCGTGCAGGCGCGCCAAGGGTGGCCGGTCGGCGGGGCTGGCCACCACCACGGCGCGGCGCAGGCCTTCCTCGCCCAGCGTGGTCTCGACGAAGTCGCGTACTTCGCGGCCTCGTTCACCAATCAGGCCGACCACGATCACGTCGGCGGCGGTGTAACGGGTCATCATGCCCAGCAGCGTCGACTTGCCGACGCCGGAACCGGCGAACAGGCCGACACGCTGGCCGCGGCCGATCGGCAACAGCGCGTTGATCGCGCGCACGCCCACGTCCAGCGGCTGGGTGATCGGTTCACGCGCCAACGGATTGATCGACACGCCGGCCATGCCGACATGCCCTTCTGCGCGGATCGGGCCCTTGCCATCCAGCGGCACGCCGTCGCTGTCGATGACGCGGCCGAGCAGGCCTTCACCCACTTCCACGCCGCCACGCCGCGCCGACGGTACCACGCGGGCGTTGGGCAGCAGGCCGTGCAGTTCGGCGCTGGGCATCAGGTAGGTGCGCTCACCGGCAAAGCCGACCACTTCGGCATCGACCCAGCCACCATCGACCACTTCCACCTTGCAGCTGGCGCCCAGCGGCGCCTCGCAGCCGACCGCTTCCAGGGTGAGCCCGACCGCGCGGCGCAGCACGCCCTCGCGGATCAGCCCACGGCCATGCGCGGTATCCACGCGCAGGCCGTCCAGGCGCCGGGCCAGGCGCAGGTTGCGGGCCACGGCCCAGTCGGCCGGCGGCGGCGTCGTTTGCGGTGCGGCGCTCATGCCGTCGCCCCGGTCTGGCGGATCACCGCATCCAGCGCACCGCGCAGGCGGGCCTCCAGGGTGCCGTCGATGCGTACGGCTTCGGCGTGCACGCGCAGGTCGCCACGGCTGAGGCTGGTATCCGGTACCAGGCGCTGCGCCGGCGACAGGTTCAGCAGCGGGGCAAGCGCGGCGATGTCATCCGGGTGCAGCCGCACTTCCACCTCGCGGGTGCTGCCGCCCACGGCGTCAATCGCTTCGCCGACCAGCTGCGCCAGCAGTGCCGGCTCGGCCTCGTAGGCGCGGCCGACCAGCGCGCCGGCGATGCGCACCGCCAGTTCACCAAGGGCGCCGACCACTTCGTTCTCCAGCCGCACCAGCGGCCGGCTGAAGTTGTCGAGGATGCCTTCGATCTGCGCGGCGAGGCGACGCACCTCCGCCTGGCCCTGGCCGTAGCCTTCGGCATGGCCCTGATCGAATCCTTCCTTCTCCGCGCTGTCCTGGATCGCCTGGATTTCCTCCAGGGTCGGCAGCTGCAGCGGCGGCTCCGGTTCGTGTTCCGGGTCCGGCTCGGTGAGTTCGAACGCGTCCTCCTGCTCCAGCGCCGGTTCGGGCTGGGCCAGCAGGTCCGGGGCAAGCCAGCGCACGACGTTGCTCACAGCATGGCCTCCGCGCTGCCGCCGATGGTGACGGTGCCTTCATCGGCCATGCGCTTGACGATGGCCAGGATCTCGCGCTGCGCGCCTTCCACGTCGGACAGGCGCACCGGCCCGCGGGCTTCCATGTCTTCCAGCAGGATCTCGGCCGCGCGCTGCGACATGTTGCGGGTGATCTTGTCGCGCACCTTGATGTCGGCGCCGCGCAGGGCCAGGCCCAGGCGCTCGCCGCTCACCTCGCGCAGCACCAGCTGCATCTCGCGGTCGTCCAGGTCGACCAGATCGTCGAACACGAACATCAGGTCCTGGATGCGGTTGCTCAACGGCGCATCGATGCGGGCGATCTCGCCCAGGATCGCCTGGTCCTGGCCGCTGTCCATGAAGTTCAGGATGTTGGCCGCGCACTGCACGCCACCGATGTTCGACGACTTCAGGTTCTGGTTGCCGGCGAACTGGCGCTCCATGATCTCGTTGAGTTCATTGAGTGCGTTCGGCGGAATGCCGTCGAGGGTAGCGATGCGCAGCAGCACGTCCACGCGGGTACGGTCCGGCAGCAGTTTCAGCGCGTCGGCGGCCTGGTCGGTTTCCAGGTGCGCCATCACGATGGCGATGATCTGCGGGTGCTCGTTGCGCACCAGGTCGGCCACCGCACGCGGGTCCATCCACTTCAGCGCGTCCAGGCCGGTGGTGTTGCGGCCGAGCAGGATGCGGTCGATCAGGTTGCCGGCCTTCTCGCTGCCCAGCGCCTGCACCAGCATGTTGCGGATGTAGTCGTCCGAGCCAACGCCGAGTGAGGTCTTCGAGCCCAGCTCCTGGCCGAACTGGTCCATCACCCGTTCCACCTGCTCGCGGGTGATGTCGGTCATGGTGGCCATGGCGATGCCGATTTTCTGCACCTCCTTGGGTTCCATGTGGCGCAGCACTTCGGCCGCATCCAGCTCACCCAGGGACAGCAGCAGCACGGCCGCGCGCTGTACGCCGGTCAGTTGTGCCTCAGTCATTGGCCACCCAGCCCTTGACCACCTGGGCCACGCGCTTGGAGTCGGTCTTCACGGCTTCACGCGCCATCCGCAGTCGTTCCTCATATGAATCCACCGGCAGGGCCAGTGCTTCCGGCCCGCCCAGGCTGGCCCGGTCAGCGCCCAGCGCCGGCAGCGGCATGCCATCGTCATCGACCAGCTGCACGTCCGCGGTATGCGGCTCGAGTGCCTGTTCGTCGTTCTTCCTGCTCTGGCCGGTGATCGCGCGCAGCGCCGGACGCAGCACGCCGAACAGCAGCGCCAGCACCACCACCGCGCCAAGCAGCATGCGGCCGGCATCGTGCACCCACGGCAGCTCCCACCACGACGGGCCTTCGACCGGCGTGGTGTCACGCACGAACGGGGCATTCATCACCGACACGGTGTCGCCACGCTCGGCGTTGAAGCCGACGGCCTGCTTGACCAGCGCTTCGACGCGGGTCAGTTCGGCAGCCGACAGCGGCTGCGGGCTCATCTTGCCGTTGGCGCCGGCGCGCGGCACGTTGTCCACCAGCACCGCCACCGAGACGCGCTTGATGCGGCCGGCCGGCTGGCGGGTGTGCTGCAGGGTGCGGTCCAGCTCGTAGTTGCGGGTCGCGTTCTTGCTGCTTTCGGTCGGGGCCTGCGCGGTGGCCGGTGCGGCCTGCTGGCCCGGCGGGCTGTTGCTGGTCGCACCCGGCACGCCCTGCGGGCCCGGCGTGCTGGTGGTGTTCTCGCTCATCTGCTCGCTGCGCAGCTTCTGCGGCTCGCCGTTGTAGAGCTCGCGGGCTTCCTCGGTCACCGAGAAATCCATGTCCACGCTCACTTCCGGGTTGACGCGGCCGGGGCCAGTCATCGGTTCCAGCAGTTCGCGGATGCGCTGGTTGAACGAAGTTTCCTGGCGGCGCACCTGCTCGAACTGGGCCGCGTTGACCGCCGCCTCGCTGTTCGGGTCGGTAATGCTGAGCATGCGCCCGCTCTGGTCGACCACGGTCACCCGTTCCGGCGCGAGGTCCGGAATGCTGGCGGCGACCATGTGCACGATGGCATCGACCTGGCTGCGTTCCAGCTGCTGGCCGCCACGCAGTTCCAGGGTGACCGAGGCGCTGGCCACGTCACGCTGGCGGGTGAACGCGCTGGGCTTGGGAATGGCCAGGTGCACGCGCGAATCGCGCACCGGGCGCAGCGTGTTGATGGTGCGCGACAGCTCGGTTTCCAGCGCGTGCTGGTAGCGCGCGCTTTCCACGAACTGGCTGACACCAAAGCCCGGGTCGCGTTCCATCAGCTCGAAGCCCAGCTTGCCGCTGTCGGTCAGGCCGGAGCCGGCCAGCTTCAGGCGGGCATCGTGCAGGTTCTTTTCCGGCACGGTGATGCCACCCGTGGCCGGGTCGAGCGCGAACGGAATCTGCGCGGCGCGCAGCAGGTCGGTCGCTTCAGCGGTCGCCTTCTGGTCCAGGCCGGTGTACAGCGGGACCATGCCCGGCTTCTGTGACCAGAAGAACACGGACAGGCCTGCCGCCACCGCCACCGCGATCATCGCCATCAGGCCCAGCCGACGGGTGATCTGCAGACTCTGCAGGCGGTCGAACCATTGCCCGGCCTTCTCGGCGTTCAGGCTGTCCTTGGAGAGCGTCAGTGCCATGCGTCAACGTTCCTTACAGCGGCATGTTCATCACGTCCTGGTAGGCCTGGACGAGACGGTTGCGGACTTCCACGGTGGCGCGGAAGGCGATCTGGGACTGCTGCGAGGCGACCATCACCTTGGCCAGGTCGGCGCTGGGGTCGCCCATTTCGAAGGCCTTGGCGAGGGCGCCGGATTTCTGCTGCGCGTCGTTGACGCCGGCAATCGCACCACGCAGGGTTTCGGTGAAGCTGGCCGGCTGCACCTGCGGCGCATCCAGCACCGTGCCCGGCAGGGCATTGCTGCGCGGCGTTTCGCCCAGCGGGTTGAGCGCCGGCTGTCCCATCTGGGTCTGATAGGAGCGGATCTGCGAAAGGATCGAAGTGACGGAGTGGGACATCTGCAACGGTTCCAGAAACAGGGATGGGGTTGTCTGCTGGAGCCAGTGCAAGTGCCGTGCCGAAACCGGTTTTCGATTCAGTGAAGTGAGGAGGTTGGGTGTGCGTGCGGGGTTGCACCCCGCGCCCCGCGGTAGTGCCGGCCGCTGGCCGGCAACCTCAACGGCAACGGCCGAAGCCGGAGCCGGAGCCGGAGCAACAGCAGAAGCGGGTCTACTGAGGGATGGCGGGGTGGGTCCGGTTACGGGGGACGCCGTAAATCCGTCCATGGAGGCTCGGTCGCGCCATCCATGGCGCTCACGCCCCCGCAACCGGACCCACCCCGCCTTCGACAGGTGGCCGCGATCTGTTGGAACTTGCTACTGATGGTGGGTGCCGACCGTTGCTCGGCACGGGCTCTGACCCCATTGGCGGCGCCATTTAACCGGCGTCGGTTTTCTGGCCTATGGCTGCAGGGTCCATCGGCCGGAATTCTGGCGCTGGCGCGGTGCGATGGGGCCGTCATGCTGGGTGTAGATGAAACGGCCCTGGCGGTCGCTCTGGCACGTCAGCAGCAGGGTGTAGTGGGCGGGGCCGGCCGGGTGGGCCTCGGTCATCTGGATTTCCGCGATATGCGGGGCCAGGCGCTGGTAGCGGTAGCTGCCGCCGATGCGGAGGTCGGTGCCGAGGATGTCCAGCACGTACTGGCTGCCAGCAAAGCTGAGCTGCACCATGCGTCCGGCGTTGGGGTTGTCCGGCGCGTACAACGGGTCGCTGAGGTTGGTGAACTGGCGTTGGTCGAGCGTGGCGGGCAGGGTGCAGTTGGCCGCGGTGGCCAGGGCCGGGCAGAGCAGGACGGCGAGCAGGATCAGGTGATGCATGGTCGGACCTCCTTGGGATGTCCCTGCCATGCTCCGCACTGCGATTCCGTTGTCTCTAGGAAAACGTGCAAATGCAATGGGGTCAGATCCCTTTCCGCAGGAAAGGGATCTGACCCCGGGCACCAGGAAAGGGATCTGACCCCGGGCACCAGGAAAGGGATCTGACCCCGGGCACCACAAACACCAACGCCCGGGCAAGCCCAGGCGTTCGTGCCCCCTTCATGCGGGTCGCGCGCTTCAGCCGGCCAGTTCGGCCTGCTCGCGCTCGATGCCGTACTTGCGCAGCTTTTCCACCAGGGTGGTGCGGCGCAGGCCAAGCAGCTGGGCGGCGTGGGCGACCACGCCCTGGGTGCGTTCCAGCGCTTCGTTGATCAGGCCCAGTTCGATGTTGGCCATGTGGTTGCGCAGGTCCAGGCCATCGTCGGGCAGTGCCGCCGGTGCCGCCGGGCGATTGACGGCGATGCCGTGCTCCAGCGCCGGCTGGTTGCCGCTGCCGGGCGTGTGGAACGAGAAGCTGCGCAGGTCCAGGCGTTCTTCGCTGGCAACCGGCGCTGCAGGTACCGCTGCGGCCACCGCTGCCAGCGCGGCATCGCCACGATAGCGGGCCGGCAGGTCCTGCACGCGCACCGAACCACCCGGATGCAGCACGGCCAGTCGTTCGACCAGGTTGGTCAGCTCGCGCACGTTGCCCGGCCATTCGTAGCCGGCCAGGGCCTGCAGGGCTTCCGGGGTGAAGCGCACTTCGCCACGGCCGGTTCGCGCCAGCTGCGCGGCGATGGTTTCCACCAGTGCCGGCAGGTCTTCGCGACGCTCGCGCAGCGCGGGCACGTCGATCGGGAACACGTTGAGGCGGTAGAACAGGTCCTCACGGAACTTGCCTTCAGCAATGCGGGTCTCCAGGTCGCGGTGGGTCGCGGCCACCACGCGCACGTTGCAGCGGATGGTCTGGTTGCCGCCAACGCGCTCGAAACTGCGTTCCTGCAGCACGCGCAGCAGCTTCACCTGCATCGGCAGGCTCATGTCGCCGATTTCGTCGAGCAGCAGGGTGCCGCCCTCGGCCATTTCAAACCGGCCCTTGCGCGCGGTCAGTGCGCCGGTGAAGGCGCCCTTCTCGTGGCCGAACAGTTCGCTTTCCAGCAGGTCGGCCGGAATGGCGCCACAGTTGATCGCCACGAACGGGCCATCACGGCGCGGCGAGCGCTGGTGGATGGCGCGCGATACCACTTCCTTGCCGGTGCCGGATTCGCCCAGCACCAGCACGGTGGTGTCGAACGCGGCCACCTGCTCGATCATGGTGCGCAGCGCGGTGACCGCCGGGCCGTTGCCGGTCGGCCCCTGGTCCTGCGCGGCGCCGGCCTGGTGCTCGGCATCCAGGCGCTTGAGGCTGGCACGGCGCAGCAGGGCTTCCATCTGCGCGTGGCGCAGCGGCGTTTCCAGTGGCCAGATGTTGGCCTCGTGCAGCCCGTGCTGCTCGGCAAACGCTGCAGCATCACCATCGGCCAGCAGCACCGGCGGCGGCAGGCTGCTGCCGCCCAGCCAGTGGTACAGCGCAGTGCTGGCGGCGCTGTCGTCCAGGCTGCCGACGATCACCGCCATCCAGTCGTTCTGGCGCTGGCGGCCCAGGTCGAAGTCGGCCGCGTCGGACACCCAGCGCGGGTTGAAGTCCATGAATTCCAGCAGGGCAACGGTGCGCTCTGCGCGCACGGCGTCGTTGTCCAGCACCAGGATGCGCGATTCGCTCACGATCGATCCTCCCTGAGGCCTTCCAGGATCGGCATGACTTCCTGGATGTAGGACAGCTTGCTGACAAAGTTGTCGGCGCCGGCGCGCAGCGCATGTTCGCGGTGCTCGGCGTCGTCGAAGTGGCTGGCGATCACGATGTACGGTGCATCGTCCTGCGACTTGATCAGGCGGGTCGCCTGCAGGCCGCCCATTTCCGGCATCGCCAGGTCCATCAGCACCACCTGCGGGCGCAGCGTTTCCGAGCGCTCGATCGCTTCCAGGCCGTTGCCGGCACTGCCGACGATCTGCAGCCAGTCGATCTTGCGGAAATGGCGCATCGCCGCGTTGATGAAGCCCTCGTGGTCATCGACCAGCAGGACCGTGAGCTTGTTCATGTCCAACATCCTTTTCAGCCCACCCGGGCCAGCTGGGGTTGCCTGGCGCTGAGCCGGCGCCGTTCGCGGGCCGGGGCGATATCCAGTTGTTCTCGGTATTTTGCGACGGTTCGGCGGGCAATGTTCACCCCCTGGCGTGACAGCAGGCCGGCAATGGCCTCATCGGCCAGCGGGCGGCCGGCCGGTTCGGCGTCGATCAGGCGGCGGACCATGGCCTTCACCGCCTGGCCGGAGACGCTGGCGCCTTCCAGGCGCACGGCGAAGAAGTGCTTCAGTTCGAAGGTGCCGCGCGGGGTCTGCAGGAACTTGCCGGTGGTGATGCGCGAGACGGTGGACTCGTGCATGCCGATCTCCTCGGCCACTTCCTTCAGGGTCAACGGCGCCATGGCCTCTTCGCCACGGACCAGGAAGGCGGCCTGGCGCTCGACGATCACCCGGGCGGTGCGCAGCAGGGTGTCGTAGCGCATCGACAGGCCGCGGCTGAACCAGCGCGCCTCCTGCAGCATTTCGCGCAGTGCCGGGGCGGCGTCGCTGGTCTCGGCCAGGGCCTGTTCGTACTGGCTGTTGATCGACACGCGGCGGCTGGTGGCCGGGTTCAGTGCGACCTTCCACTGCCCATCAGCGTGCCAGGCGACCACGTCCGGCACCACCACGGCGTTGCGTTCGGGCAGCAGGCTGTCGCCCGGGCGCGGCTGCAGCGAGAGGATCAGGCGCACCGCCTCGCGCACGTCGTCGATCTCGGCGTCGTGCTGGCGGGCGAGGGCGGGGTAGTCGTGGGCCGCGAGCGCGTCGAGCGCGCCATCGAGAATGCGTGCGGCCAGGTGGCGGGCCGGCACCACGCCATGCAGGCTGCGCAGCTGCGCCTGCAGGCCTTCGCGCAGGTCCTGCGCGGCCATGCCGGCGGGCTCGCCATGCAGCAGCTGCTGGCGGATGGCTTCCACGCCGTCGGCGGTGATGTCGAACTGGGCACTGGCCAGCAGCTGCAGCTGGGCCAGCGGCGCCTGCAGGTAGCCGGCTTCATCGCAGTGGTCCAGCCAGAACGCGGCCACCGCCAGCTGATGGTCGTCCATGTCCAGCGCCAGGCGCTGCAGCACGCGCAGCTGCGGGTCGGTCGACTCGCCGGCGGCGATGCGTGCCATGCGGTCGTCATCACCGTCCTGCCAATTGGCACCGGCCACATCCCACATCGACGGCTCGGGCAGCTCGTCGAAGGCGGCGGTGTCGAGGGTGGTGGCACTCGCTTCGGTGGCTTCAGCAGCGGGCGCTTCGGCCTCCTCGATCTCCAGCAGCGGGTTGGAGTCCAGCAGGCGCTGGATTTCCTGCTCCAGGTGCAGGCCATCGAGCTGCAGCAGCCGGATCGACTGCAGCAGTTGCGGGGTGAGGTGGAGTTGCTGGCCCAGCTGGGTCGAGAGTGCAGCCTTCATCGTGGTTCCCCGGCACCGCTCCCCGGCGCCTTGTGGAACGCATCTTGCTTTTGATCCGGCGGGGGCGGAATCGGGGGGTTCCTGATGCATTTCGTGGAACTCCCGACAGGGTGTAGGGGAATTCCCTACACCGACGCGGGAAATTGACGAAATGCGCCGCCAAGTCATTGATTTGTCGTGGCGAAGCCGCTGGGCGCGCGGCGGTCGGGGTACGGATTCCTGTCAGGGAATGTCGGGGTGACGGGATGTCGTCGCCGCTGCAGGGTGTCGCGGGGTCAGATCCTTTTCCGCGGGAAAGGGATCTGACCCCGATACCGGCGCCTACTCGAGCTCGTGCTGATGGCGCGCGGCCAGCAGCAGCAGGTCATTGGCGCGGCGGCAGCCCAGCGATTCCATCATCCGTGCGCGGTGGGTCTCCACCGTCTTGACGCTGATGCCGAGATCGGCGGCGATTTCCTTGTTGCTCTCGCCCTTGCCGATGCGGCGCAGGATCTCGCGCTGCCGTGGTGAGAGTGCGGCGATGCCGGTGGGTTTCTCGCGGCCCAGCATCGGCGCCAGCATCTTGGCCGAGATCTGCGGGCTCAGGAACACCTGGCCGGCGTGCGCGGCCCGCAGTGCCAGTTCCAGTTCCTGCGGTGCGGCGTCCTTCACCACGAACCCGACCGCGCCACGATCCAGTGCATCGCGCACGTGGGCGGCATCGTCGTGCATGGTCATCATCACCACCCGGGTACCGGGGGCACGCAGGCGGATGTCGCTGAGCGCTTCCAGGCCGGTGCGGCCCGGCAGCGAGAGGTCCATCAGCACCACATCCGGTGCGTGCTGCAGGGACAGTTGCAGTGCCTGTTCGGCGTTGCTGGCCTCGGCCACGAGCTGCACGTCGGCAAACCCCTGCAGCAGCCGCGCCAGGCCGGCGCGGACAAGGGTGTGATCGTCGACGATGAGAACTCGCACAGGCACGCAGCAGATCCGTGTAGGGGCATCCACCTTAACTTAGCTGAACGGGCGCGCCAAGGGTCGGCCGTACAGCGCCAAGGGGGCGGGTTTCAGCGTGCGCGGCGTGCCTCGGCCACCTGGCGGCGGTGCAGGCGGAACAGGTGCCGCTCCATCGCCATCTCCAGGCCATCGCCCAAACGCTGGAAGCGCAGCCACAGGAAGTGCCCGCCGCTACCGTCGGCGGCTTCTGCGACGACCTCCACGGGCAGGTCGATGTGGTCGGGCAGCCAGTCGCTGGGCTGCAGGCGCACCACGCCGGCCTGGCCGGGGCTTGCGCCACTGCGCGGGCCCAGCTGCAGGCGGATGCCACGGCGCGACCAGCGCACCGGGCGCAGGGTCAGCTCCTGGCCCTGCTGGCGCACCAGCCGGCCGAGCAGCACCATCGCCAGGTCCAGCTTGGCTTCCAGGCGCTGCAGCTGCAGGCTGGCTTCGTTGCGTTCGTCGTGCTCGTCGACGCGGCTGTCCTCGACCAGTGCCAGGCTGCGCAGCAGGCCTTCGGCGCTGCTGGTGCGGCCGGCCGCGCTGCCCGCCTGGAACTCGGCCGGCAGGGCCAGTTCGCAGCTGAGCGTCTCGTCGAACAGCTCGCTTTCGGCCGGGTGATGCAGCGAGGTGGTCGGCAGCGAGGTCATGCCAGCGATTCTGCCTGCAGATAGGCATGCGCCGCGCGAAGGGAGCGCTGGCCGTCGTTCATCAGTGCGGCCACGGCATCACGGCGCTGGCGCAGCAGGCCGAGCAGACTCTGCTGGCGCTCGAACAGGGCGCTCAGCGGCGCGTGGTCCGCAGCGGTCAGCGGCTGGCTGAGCAGGGCGTGCAGGGTGCTGTCGTGGCCGTCGAGCAGGCTGTCGGCCTGGTCGAGGGATTCTTCGCCCAGTGCCTTCTCGAAGGCATCCAGCTGCGCATGCAGTTCCTGCAGGCTCATGGCGCCACCGCGGCCGGGCGGCGCTGTTCGTGCGGGATCGCGTTCCAGGCGCTGTCGATCTCGCCCAGCAGCTGCAGCGATTCATCCAGCGCGGCACGGTCGTTGTGCAGGTTGGCCTCGGTCAGGCGCTGCAGCACGTAGTCATAGAGTGCCGACAGATTTCCGGCGATCTCGCCACCGGCCTCATGGTCCAGCGAGCCGTTGAGGTGGCCGACGATCGCGCAGACTTCGCCGATCGCCTTGCCCTTGCCGGCCTGGTCACCGCGTTCAAGGCTGGCCAGGGCGCGGCGCACGCGCTCCAGCGCGCCGGCCAGCAGCATCGCCACCAGCTTGTGTGGATCGGCATCGGCGACCGCACTGGTCACCCCCACCTGGCGGTACTGCTCGGCATATTGACGGCTGGAACCGTACATTCGTGATTCTCCTTGCGCGGGGTGCCGTCGGGTGATCGCGGGGACCGGTGCCGACGGCGCGGCGATGATTGCTGTTGCGTCCGTTATCGGTGCATTGCGCGGCAAACTTGAGTGCCGTGCATGTTCCGTCAGCGGTTCAACTGGGCCAGCTGCTGCTGCAGCGCGGTGTTGCTCTGCTGCAGCTTGCCCATCAGGCTGTCCAGCGCCAGGAACTGCTTCTTGTAGCGTTCTTCCACGCTCTTCATGCGCGTGTCGAGGTCCTTGCGGCGCTTGTCGATGTTGTCCAGCGTGGTGTTCAGGCCCTTGGTGCGGGCAACGAAGGCGCCTTCCTTGCCGACCGTGGTGCTGACATAGCCGTCGACCAGCGTGTACAGCTTGCCGGCACCGCCGGTATCACCGGTGATCGCCTGGCGCATCTTCTCCGGCTGGCTGGCCAGTGCGGCGGCGAACTTGGTGGTGTCCAGGATCAGCGTGCCGTCGGCATTGGGATAGCCACGGGTATCCAGGCCGATCGCCTTGGCATCGAGCTTGTCACCGGCCAGGTCCTTGAGCACGCTCGACATCACCGAGCGCAGCTGGCTGGTGGCGCCGCGCATCTGCGCATCGCCGGTCAGCGTGGAGGCTTCCTTGGTCTTGGCGTCGTACTTGGTTTCGGTGTTGATCGCCGCCAGTGCAGCGTTGTAGGCGGTGACGAACTCCTGCATCACCTTGGTGGCTGCCGCAGTGTCCGTGCTGATGGTCACCGTGCTGGTGCCCGGCATCTTCAGGTTCAGGGTCAGGCCCGGAACCGCATCGGCCACGGTGTTGCTCGCGCTGACGACCTTCACACCATCGATGGTCAGCTCGGCGTCGGCGGCGGCGGTGTTCTGCTTGAGGCTGTTGACCAGGCCGCCCAGTTTGGCGTCGCTGCCGGCGTATTCGAGCTTGATCGCGTTGGCGGCACCGGTCTTCTCCTGGGCGATCGACAGGTACTGGTTGTCGCCGGAGCTGATCAGGGTGGCCTGCACGCCTTCCTTGCGGCCGGCCGCATCGATCTTGTTGCGGATGGTGGTCAGCGTGTCGCCGTCCTCCACCTCCACGTTCATGGTCTTGGCCTTGTCGCCCACGCCAACGGTCAGCGTCAAGGTTCCGGCAGCAAACGTGTCGGTCTTGGGTACCGAGGTATCGGCGATCAGTTTGTGCGCTGTCGCCAGCGAGGTGACATTGACCACGTGCGTGCCGTTGGAGGCCGCAGCCTTGGTGGTGCCAACGTCATACAGCGCGACCGACGCCGTCAGGATCTCGTCGGTGCCCTTGTCGCCGCCCTTGCTGGCGGTCACCGTGCGCGTGTCGAACGCCGTGGTGGCCTTCAGTGCGGTCAGCGCCGTCTTCAGCTTGTCGAAAGCAGAGGTGATGGTGCCGATCGACGACAACTGCATCTTGGCCTTGGACTGCTGCAGGTTCAGCGCATTGTCGGCGGGCTTGCGGTCAGCTGCGACCAGCTGGTTGACGATGCTGGAAATATCCAGTCCCGAGCCAATGCCACCGTATCCAAAGTCTGCCACGTCGTTTCTCCTGGTATCCGGGCCCGGCCGTCGTGCGGTGGCCCGTCGTCAACGAAAATAGCGGCCTGCGCCGCTGGGTCTTGAGGACTTCGTCGATGCACGTGCCGTGCCAATCGCCTGGCGCGGGTTCTGGCACGCGGGTTGCAGGAGGGCTGGGGCAGGGTGCGGGTAGGTTCACCGCGGGCTGCCGGGAGTCTGCAAAAAGCCCTCCCCCAATGCAGGGGAGGGATCAGGCTACTGACAATCGGGGGGAGACGAAGCCGCCCGGTACGTACAGTCAAAGGTACAGCGCTGAAAGAGAGGTCCGCAGGAGCGGGCGATGCCAAGCCGGTTCGGGAGTGATCCCGGGCCGGGCATGGCCCGCGCCTTCGTGCATCGTGGCTTCCCGGTTGCCGCTACCGTCGGTTCGACCCGACGGTAGCGGCGCCTTCTTGCCGTGGATCAGCGCAGCAGGCTGAGCACGCCCTGCGGCACCTGGTTGGCCTGGGCCAGCATGGCCGTACCGGCCTGCTGCAGGATCTGGGTGCGGGTCAGTTCGGCGGTTTCCTTGGCGAAGTCGGTGTCCTTGATGCGGCTGCGCGATGCCGACAGGTTTTCCGACGAGGTCTGCAGGTTGGCCACGACCGAGGTGAAGCGGTTCTGGATCGCGCCGAGGTCGGCGCGGGTGCTGTTGATCGCACCCAGGGCCTTGTCGACCACTTCCAGCGCCTGCTGGGCGCCGAGCACGGTGCTCACGTCCAGCTTCTGCACGTTGGCCGAGGTATCGGTGCCGGCAGTGTAGGCGCCCGCAGCTGCCGCGGTGCCCCAGGTCTTGGCGGTCGCGTCGTAGTCGCTGCGCATCAGGGCGATATCGGCGGCGGCGACAGCCTTGCCTTCCTTCACCGAGCTCAGCTTCAGGGTGCCGTCGGCATTGGCTTCGGCGTAGATGCCGGCCTCGCCGATCTTGGCGTTGATGGCGGTGGCGACAGCCTTGGAGGCATCGGCCGTGGTGGCGCCGGCCTTCACTTCAACCGTGCCGATGTCCACGCCCATCACGGTGCCGGAGAAACGGGCGCCGTCGGTGCTGGCAGCCAGGGCAGCGGTCGCGCCGGTGGCGAAGGTCGAGGTGCCCAGCGAGCCGGCCTTGGCATCGATGGTCTTGTCGATGGCGATGGCCTGGCCGGCATTGGCGCCGACCTGGAACAGCTGGCTGGAGAAGGTGCCGTCCAGCAGCTTGGTGCCGTTGAAGTCCGACTGCTTGGCGACGCGGTCGATTT